>NZ_JBFSRZ010000045.1:0-41797 GCF_041466065.1 Vibrio sp. 10N.239.312.C11 | reverse complement strand
GCTTTTAGCCGAACCCTTCGGGCAGCGTTTGCTGGTCATTTCTACTACGTTATCGACTTCTCATGGAGGCTAGCTACACATCAAATCCTCTGCCTTGTATAAATACCCAGCAACTCGCTGCAAAAATCAGCTCGAAAGGTCAACACGCCCTAGTTATTATGGTTAAAATGAACCCGCCGCTTAGTCACTCTTAGTTACCTAACAAGAATAGCTTTGGGTTCATTTAGCTTCAGTTCAAAAACTGTCGATTATTTCGCTTGGCTATTTAAATAAGCTCTGTGTGAAATATCCGTCCATGAGCGCACTTGCTCTAGGTAGCTTGCTTGTGAAGCTTGGATCTCTTTCGCCAGCTCATCTTTCTCAGCATGTGCAGCAAGTAGGCGATCGTTCGCTTCTTTCAGCGCCGACATTACTTCTGGCGGGAAATCTTTAACTTGTACGTCTGGGTATTCTGTTTTCATTGAAACCCAGTTCTTGCCACTTTCGTGCGTTGCTTGTGTGTACATGTCGTAAGCCGCCGTACGCATTGCAACACGCAAGATTTCTTGTAGGTCTTCAGGAAGCTTGTTCCATGTACGCTTGTTCACTAGGAATTGAAGCTCTGAACCCGGCTCATGCCAACCGGTGTAGTAGTAAGGCGCGATTTTGTGGAAGCCCATTCGTAAATCAAGAGATGGACCTACCCACTCTAGTGCATCGATTGTGCGACGCTCTAGAGATGTGTAAAGCTCACCTGGGGCAATATTGGTAGGTTTAGCGCCTAGCTCCGCTAGAATCTCACCAGCAAAGCCAGGAATACGCATTTTCAGACCTTGTAGGTCTTCCACACTGTTGATCTCTTTTTGAAACCAACCGCCCATCTGGATATCCGTATTACCACCTGGGAACGACATCAAATTATGTGGAGAGTAAACCTGCTCCATCAACTCCATACCACCACCGTGATAGAACCACGCATATTGTTCAGCTGGCGTCATACCGAAAGGCATAGAAGTGAAGTAAAGCGTGTTTGGAACTTTACCTTTCCAGTAGTAAGAGCCTGAGTGCCCCATGTCGTATTGACCAGACTTAACCATGTCAAAAACGCCAAGCGGTGCTTTGTGTTTGTTCGCAGAATCGATTCTGATTTGCAGTCGACCGTTCGACATTTTCTCAGCCATCGCAGCCATGTTCTTCGTCGCGTCACCGAATACAGGGAAGTTTGGTCCCCATGTTTCAGCAAGCTTCAAGCGATAAACCTTATCAGCAGCAGTTGCACCAGTAGCGACCAAAGCTAAACAAGCCGCTGCAGTAACTGCAACGTTTTTAAAAACTCGTGTGAGGGAGTTAGAAATGAGACTCATATTCACGTCCTTTGTTGGGTTAACACTCTTTCTATGAGCATTTTTTATGATTCAACATAAGAGTGCACCGTGATGTAGCAACAAGATATCAGGGAGAGCACGCACGACGGACTCACATAAACTGCGTATTAGACCAAAGGATTACGTAGAACTACGTAGGAGATAATTTAGCGATGTCGATTTTAAAGGCTCTGGGAGATTCGTTAGGGTAATTAGTATTGATAAATACCTAAGTAGTTATAGTGAAACTGCATTAACAATTGATTTCCATTTCGTGAGGAAGCTCTATTCTCGCCACACATCGAATACGCACTTAAATGCATTCAACCCATGAGAATCAAAGTTTCAGAGAATCAGACGCCCTACTTTGGTGCTTACTGATTCGAAACATGGGACACGCGAAAGACAGGTGAATAACGGAAGGGGCCAGCCGATTGGAAGTAAGGCTTCTGGGGCTAGGTTCGAATGCTAGGTTTGAATATGAGTATGGGTTTAGGGGGTTGGATTTAGATATTGAGATTAACATGATCCGTCAGATACAAAAAAGCCTCGATAATCGAGGCTTAAAAACTTTAACGAAGCGAATGTAATCCCGCGGGATTACATAGCTTTGTAGATAACCTTGTTACCTGCAAGTTGCTCTTTCGCTACTAGGTTTTCTTCAAGAAGTTTTTTCAATGCGCCTGTTGCCCATGAAGCTGCTTTCGCGTCTTCTTGACCAGCTGCTAGGCCGATACCTTTAGGGTTAATGCCTTCAGCATTGCTAACAACGATGTCTAGAACTTGTTGTTGCTTAGGAGTCAGTGCTACTGCAACTTCTTTAGTTGCTGCTACTGCTTTCTCTACCGCTGGTTTTGCTGCTACAGTTTTTTCTGCTACAACTTTCTCTGCGACAGGCTTCGCTTTTTTCGGCGTTGCCACTGCTTTAACTACAGCCGCTTTAGTGCGTTTCTGCAGTTTAGCCTGCACCTTACGCTTATGAGCAAGTCTCATTGAATATTTCTCCAGTTCACTGCTCTTTTCGCAGTGGTGAAAATTTGAAGCGCGATTTATACCAAAAAACCGGAGCTATTTGTAGAGTGAAGCGTCGAAAGTCGACGAAAAATACCGATATTGTCTACTAGCGTCTATTATTTAATCATCGACTTATCAATTCAGGGTCATATACACTGGTTATCCATCCAGACAAAAATATGAAAATTTGGTGTTGCCTATGGACACTCGTCACCTTACAAATTTCTCTTTGCCTTCATTCAAACGTTCGTATCGTATTCTCGCCATCATTTTAGGCTTCGTTTGCTTGATCGTTGCGCTCTACAGTGACAACCCAAAGTTACTGATCGTGGGTGCTTTTTGCATTATTGCCCTACTAGGAACTGGCTATTATTTAATGTTGCGCAGCAGAGTGATGTTCACCCTCACACCGACTCATTTTCAGCAGCATTTTTATAAAGGCGGGTGGGTTTTAAAATGGAATAACATCCAAAAGATTGGGTTTTGTACCTATGAGCAAGATGGATGGCACCAACCTCTTCCTTGGATTGGTATCAAGGTTAAAGATTACTCGCCCTACCTCGATTCGATTTGCCCAAAAATAACCTGCGAATTATTGCTCAGCCAACGAGCACTTTTGTACTTGGGAGCGAAGCAAGCGGGTAAAGAATCGAACTTTGAAGATATGGTTTTAGACTCATCGCACTACCACACTCGTTGTACCGAAAACGGGTGTGTGGAATTAAGCCAATATAAAGAATCAAAGAATACCGACGAAGTGAGTTTCAGCACTCAACAAACGCAAATGGATGCGGATTCATCCGATAAAGCAAATAATCACAACGCGGTGATTAAAGATTATTCAGGATTACAGGCGATGCTTGCCAACAGGATGAAATATCAAAGAGGCTTCCACGGGTATGACATTTTCATATCAACCCATGATCTGAATATCAGTGGGGAGGAGTTTGTTGGACTGGCTCGACGCTACTTGGCGGCAGCCGAACGTCTTTCTGATTAAAATTAAACAGGTTTAAAAGTAAAACCGCACGCAATAAAAAAGCTTAGCTTCCGTAACAAAAGCTAAGCTTCATTTTCAATCGTTCTTATATTAAATCAAAGATTTAATTAATAAAGAGGCATCTCGTCGGCAACGAATGGATTTGATGCGCGCTCACGACCAAATGTAGACTCTGGACCATGGCCCGGTACAAATGTCACGTCACTGCCTAGCGGCCAAAGTTTAGTCTTGATTGAAGCAATTAGCGTGTTGAAGTCGCCTTGCGGGAAATCCGTGCGACCAATAGCACCGTTAAATAAAACATCACCAACAAACGCCATACGCGCTTGCTCACTGAATAGCACGACGTGACCCGGAGTATGACCCGGCGTGTGAATCACATCGATAACTTGGTTACCAAAAGTCACTTTGTCGCCCTCTTCTAACCAAGTGTTTGGTTCAAAAGCTTTACACAGTGGGAAGCCGAACATCTGGCTTTGATTCTCTAGACCTTGAAGCCAAAAGTTATCGGCTTTATGTGGGCCAACAATGTTCACGTTCAAGATTTCAGCAAGCGGTACTGTTCCGCCCACATGGTCTAGGTGACCGTGAGTCAATACCAAATTCACCACTTTAACACCTAACTCTTCGATGATAGCAGCCAGTTGCTGAACATCACCGCCCGGATCGACAACAATGCCTTCCATTGTCTCATCACACCACACAATTGAGCAGTTTTGAGAGAACGAGGTAACAGGGACAACTTGATACTTAAGAGACATATACAAACCTTAGAGGGCAAACTGAAATTTGGGCAAACTATGACATTGGATGTCTACTTTGACAAGTACCTAGCATTCGCTCGTAAATTCAGCTTAACGCTACCAACTGCGGGCTGGACCTGTATCAATATGGATAAAGTTGCTACGTGCATAATAACCGACGCCACCCGCATTCAAGCTTTTAGCAACGTCTCTTAATTCTTTTAGGTTAACGCCATCAATACGGAAATCGATCGCTTTACCTAACATGTGGTAGCTCTTCTTGGCTACGCCACTCGACTTTGAGCGCAGTGCTTCATTGGTCGCTGGAGAACGGTAACCAGAGATGATTTGAACTTCTTTTTGAATACCCAGTACATTTTGAATCTGAGTGATCTGATCAAACAGGTTCTTATCCATTGGATGAATCTCATTACGACGGAAATCACGGCACAGTTTGCTTAGACGAGCCATTTCATCACCAACATAGTTAGTACCATCGAAATAACAGGTCTCTAATCGTTCACCTGTGTGAAGATTGTTCATGCTAATCGTTCTTGGTTGATCAGGGTATGAAGCAAAAGCGATAGAAGGAGTAATTGAGGCGACAACAGCAGTACCACCAGCGTAAGTCAGAAACTGACGGCGTGAAAATAAACTTTGAGACATACAGCAAAAAAACCAATTAGATCGAACGAAAAATGCACGATACATAATGGAAATTGCTGCGTCAACGTACAAAAACCGCCCAAAAGGTTAGTAATTGTAACCTTTGCACGATTAGTTATTGATCCACATTATAATTTTATCAATAGAAGCTTGGTTGTCATTTTTTGGTCAAGATCACCCTTATTGGCTTCAATGATGGTTAACCACCCTCTTTATCATATTGGTAGATGTCACCACGATACTGTATGCCCCCTTCTTCAAACAGCACGGTTTGATAGATGATATGCACGGGGATTCGCTTCTTGAGGCGAACCTTAGTATTAGGAGCAAGATCGTTACTTTGGTTAGGTACTTTCCTTACCTTGGTGGCAAACAACAATTCAGCCAATTCCTCTGCATGTTCGACACGTATACAACCTGAACTGTAAGCACGGAAGTCATCATTAAACAGGCCTTTACTTGGCGTATCGTGCAGATAGATAGCTCGCTTGTTGGGTGTGTTGAACTTGTACAAACCTAATGCATTACGTGAGCCCGCCTGTTGACGAATTCGATATGGGAACGAATTGAAATTGATGGTCTGCCAATCAATATCTGTGGTGTCGACGGTTTCCATGGTGCGCCAACCATCAATCACTTGAAAGTTGTGTGTCTCTAGGTAGCTTTCGTCCGCTTTTACTTTAGGCAAGATGTCTTTGACCATGATTTTCCATGGCACGTTCCAAGTAGGATTTAAGATAACCGAATCTAGGTTTATCTCTAAAAGCGGTGTTTTTCGCGACTTTCTGCCCACGACAACTTTGGACTCAAAGACCTCTTCACCATCTTCCCAATACTTCATATCAAAACTAGGGACATTGACGACGATGAGAGAGTCTCTGTCTCTTGGCCACAAACGAACACGTTCGGCATTGAGAGCCAGCGAAGTCAATCGTTCATCAAAGCTCATGTTGATCCATTTGATCGTATCCGGCCCAACGATCCCATCGTCTGTAAGGCCGTGCATTCGCTGAAAAGACTTAATCGCTGTTTGCAGATCTTGGTCAAATACAGGGAAATCGACCGCGATCATCGAGGTATCAACACCAAGCAAAGCAATGCGCTCAACAAGAATAGTTTTGTCTGAAAGCTCATCACCTAAGCGTTTCAATCCTTTCTGTCTGTATCGCTCTATATTGAGTTCAGACGCAGTTTCTAGCACGGAGTAGGTCGCCTTGAATTGGTCAAAATCCCCAACAGGCGGCGCATAGGACAATACCATTTCTAATAAGTAATCGTTGGTGACACTGCTTTTCAATCTCATCAGGATATGTGGAGAAGGCGCAGGCAACTTGGAATGCAGCTTGCCCGAGAAATACCACTCTTTACCGGCAAGTGGCGCATTCTCAACGTAGCTTAAGTAATAGATAAAGGTGTCGGTTAACAAGATATCCAATTCTTGCCATTGACCACGAGATTGATACTGGCGGATTTGTTTTAACTGACGATCAAAAAGAGGCGCCATTTGTGCTTGTTCTAAAAGCGACAATTGGAATTCAAACGCCTTAACAAGTTCAGGCGAATCCCAAAGAATAGGAAGAGAAGAGTCTTGATAAATGCTCTGGGTTAGCTCTGGATAAATCAGCATAAAAGAGAGCTCTGAATCAGCCGGAATAAATCGGCTCTCGTCAGAACTCGTATAGCTCCATGCATGCACAGAAACTAACACCAATAATCCACAGAAGTATTTTGCTAACATGCTTAACCCCATCACCAATCATCTCATAAGTATGGCAAAGAAATAGGAGTAAGCATGTTATTTTTTAAGGAGTTTTATGAACTAGATTGCACTCCAGTGGTTATCCCACTGGACCGATGATTGCTGAGTTGATTTCTCATAAGGCTTGTGTTGGCTCACCACACTGCCCGCTCCAGAGCTGAGTCGAAATTCACCATCAAGCAGCACGGCACCAGAAGCATCAGACAGCGCAGATAGCTCTACCAATTCTTGGGTTTCTTTAGACCAAATACCGTAGCAGTTGCCTCTTGGCGAAGTCGCAATAATCCAATCATCTGACGCCGCAATACTGGCGATATAGTGATTGAACCTTGCCCATTGCTCTGGTTCTGCATTCAGTGATTCAAACTGCCCACCTTTAGTATGCATCGCCAACAGCGAAGGATACTCGTCTGGCTCGCCACGATATTGCTGACCACAAAGTACAGTTTCAGCACCATCATGGGCTAAGTGTCGAATGCTCAGCTTCTTATCCAACAATTCAACCTGATCAAGCAGCACACCTTCAGGTGAAACATAACTTAAACTCGGTTGCATTGAATTCAAGTTTTTCGGTGTTCTACCGTCAGTATGAACGCCGCCAACACCAATCGCGAGATTACCATCCGGCATGATGATCACTTCATGAGGGCCAATACCAAAGCCAGTGAACTCCTCGACCTTACGATAGCCTTGTGAGACATCGTAAACACCAATCACACCTTGGCTGCTGTCGGTTTTCCCTTCCGTGGCATACAGTAACTTGCCATCTAATGAGTAAACGCCATGACCATAGAAGTGGCGATTGTTACCTTTCACGACCATCTTGATCTGCTGACCATTTTTATAGTCAAACACCATAAAATAGTCACCAGGACGACGAGCAAATACCACCGCATGTGATGATGTTGGGCAAATCGCGACGCCATGGCCACGATCGGGAATCGGCAATTGACTCAGCGGCATACCATATTCGTCAGCCACAACCGCTGAATATTGGCCACGACCATTCAGCGCACAGCCGATCAGTTGAGGATCATTAGATGTGCTTGCGGCGCCAAAACGACTAGCGCAGCCAAACGGAAGTACAGGTACAGCTGCACAACCCAGTGCAGCCTTGAGTAGCGTTCTTCGTGCAGTATCAGTCACCATCGGTAGCATTAAATCCTATTACCACGCCAAGCTCTATCGCCACTTCTTCATGAATCAAGTACTTCAAACGTTCTAGTTTGTTGTATTGAGTCAGCACATTTCGGTAGCCCTCTTTGCTCTGCAGCAACTCGAACAAACTAGAGTCTGTAGGCCAGGTATCTAGCGTTAGCGTGAACTGATCAGCAACACGATCAGCCAGGTCGTTTAAGCCCTTCTCTCTCAACAAGCCGTCTAAGCCATTGCCATCGGCTAGGTACAAATTCTGAAGTGCTGCTACATTCGCTTTTAGTTGAGTCATCGAAGTTTGTGCACGCCATGATTCTGAGAAGTAAGGACGCGGATGACCGATTTTAGCCATTGGGCGACTCAGCTTTTTCATACTGTAATCAAGTTGGTTGGTCAATAAAGCGATGTATTCAGACTCCCAACGAGTCTCGTCTAACGCTAGCCAAGGGTTAACCTGCCATGCCTGTGCAATCGAAGATGACTTAATCGCTAAGTTTTCAGTAATCGCTTGTGATGATTGGCAGCCTAGTGCTTTGTCTTGAAGTAGTGGCGATTGCTCGTCATAAAGCGACCATTCCAACGCGCCTAGCCCTTGAACGGTAACACTCTGCTGCGCGATTTCGTCTTGAGACCATGCTTTATCCTGCTGAGTCAATTGACGCATTTTAAGACCGGTGGTGTTCTTCTTATCTGGCCAAAATTGAATATTCCAGCTCTCTTCAAGTGCCGCTGTTGGGCCTCTTTCTTGTCCTTGCAGTGCCATCCAACTGTTCATGGTGAGCTGCCACTGATTTTTCAAAGCATCTAACTCAACATCATTAGTTTGGCAGTAACCCTGCATCAAGACTTCTAGCTCGTTGGCTTGCTTGGCGAATAGGACGGCTGAATCAAACTCTTGTTGATAGACACTGCGACTGATGTGATCGGTCGTATCTGCTTGATAAGAAAAACCATTAACCTCAGATGAAGCAGCTTGCTCACCCGATGATTGGCAGCCTGCCATGATTAATACCGACAAAGGCATTAACAAAAATTTATGCGTCATGCTGTTACCTTACTTCCTAATTTTTCTTTTAATTATATGAGTTCACTAAATACCAAACGACCGCTGAACTCGTATTCCTACACGTTCAGCGGTTGTGTTCTTTGGGTTAACTCGATCTTTGAATGTCTGAATCTCAGACCGACTATAGCGAATTCAAAAACGCCAGTAGTGCTTCACGCTCAGTGGCATTCAAAGACAGAACGTTTTGTTTCGCCATTTCTGCTTCACCACCGTGCCAAAGTACCGCTTCCATAACGTTTCTTGCGCGACCGTCATGAAGCAGGAACGTATGACCATTCACTTCTTTGGTATAGCCTAATCCCCATAATGGCGTCGTACGCCACTCTTGGCCATTGGCAAGATATTCAGGGCGATTGTCGGCTAAGCCTTCCCCCATATCGTGCAACAACATATCGGTATACGGACTGATTAATTGCTTAGACAACGCAGGTAACCCTTCACGCTCTGCTGTGCGAATTTCAGCTTGGTGGCAACTCTGACAACCAACGTCTTTGAATAATTTTTTACCTTGCACGACGGCTGGGTTGTCGACGTTGCGACGAATAGGGACCGCTAAATGCTGCGAATAGAACTCAACAAAATCTAGAATATTGTCGCTGACTTCTGGCTCGCCACCATTCGGAAAATCATCACAGGTTGATTGCGCTGATGTGCAGTTTTCATTCGGGAATAAGCGACTCGTTAAGCCCAAATCACCGTTAAACGCCGCCGCATTTTGCTGCATTAGGTTTGGCTGGCCAGCTTTCCAACCGAATCGACCCAACGCCATTTCGTTAGTTTGAACATCAAGAACGTAGTTCGCTTTGCCTGAAACACCTTGCTTGTCGGCCAACTGCTGTTTAGCAAATCCGAGAATCGTTTCTTGCGGGATGCTTTCAAGTAAACCAAGGCCAATCATTGGCGGCGCAACACGAGCTGAAAACTCAGTTTTAGGATGCATCTCGCCAAAGGCAAGATCAGTAATCTTTAAAATTGGTTTACGCAAAGTAACGACTGTACCGTCTTTGAATTCAACAGGAACATCGGTGTAGCTGATGTTCACTTTGCCCTCGGGTTTTACACCTTGAAGCGCGAAATCTTGTAACTGGCCGCCGTAAGTTGGTTCAGGAATACCACCATCACGAATGAAGGCTTGTCTCTGTTCTGGCGTTTCAGCAGGGATACTTAAGCGGACCAACAATGAAACCGCGTTCTGGTCATCTTTTTCAGGCGCATGACCACGACCATCTTTGATATGGCAATTTTGACAACCGTTGGTATTGAATAGTGGGCCTAACCCATCACGTGCATCGGTTGATGACGGCGCAGGAACCCAAGGGTTTCTAAAGAAGCTGTTACCTACGCTGAAATCCAAGCGTTTGCTCATTGGAAGGTTGGCTGCAGGAAGAGAAAAAGCGTTCGCGCCTTCTTTCTTTACTGTGGTTTTTCCACCAGAGTAGGTTTCATGGGCGTGCAACGGAGATAAGAAAAACAGTGCGGTTAATAGTGAGGCTGAGAGATACGACTTCATACATTGCCTTGCTGTGTTTTTGATTTTAGTTTTTATTAGGGAGTAACTTTTTTGAATAACAAACAATTAAGGGCTCAATAAGAGCCCTTACAATAGTTTTGGACTCGGGTTCTTAAAACTCGTGATCCGCTGTGTCTGGGTTTAGGCTATCAATGCCAATAACACCAGCAGCACGCTCGATTGCAGCGGTTTGAGACACTAGCGCAACAATCGTTTTGTTTACGAGTGCGTTACCCGCAGCGTTGTCAGCAGCAATTAGCTGATCGAAGTGCTGGTTATTTTTCTCTGCTGACACAACAAGTTGACCAACTTGTGCACGTGCTAGGTCAAACTGCTTTTGAATCTCTTTCGCCGCTTGCTCGTCTTTTTGCTCAACGAGGTCAAACAGGCTAGGACCAGAAAGTAGAGAACCATCTTCACGCTTGTACAAGCCAGTGTATACGTTGTAGATACCTTGCTCGTTGTAGTAATGAGAGTTATGCGTGTTATCAGAGAAACAATCATGCTCGTCTTCAGTAGAGTTTGCTTCTAGTGCAACTTTCATACGCTCACCCGCTAGTTCACCTAGAGATAGTGAGCCCATACCAAATAGCATTTTACGTAGACCGTTCTCGCTAGATTCAGAAAGAAGCTCTTGACGGTAGTTGCCTTTCTCGCCTTCAGCCCACTGCTTTTCCATCCACTCTAGGTCTTGGATAAGTAGTTCAGCTGATGCTTTTAGGTATGCGCCACGACGGTCACAGTTACCATTAGTACACTCAGCACCAACAACGAAATCAGTGTAAGCACGCTCACCTGCACCGCTGTTAGTACCGTTTAAATCTTGGCCCCAAAGTAGGAATTCAATCGCGTGGTAGCCTGACGCTACGTTCGCTTCAGAACCACCGATCTCGTTCAGGTCTGCAATTAGCTCTGGAGTAATGTTAGTTGCGTCTACTGTTGTCTGACCAATTTGGAAAGTCTTATTTGCAACGATGTTTGCGCTAGCGCCTTCGTTACCAAGTTCATATTGGTAATCAGTCGAAACGTAATCGATAAGGCCTTCATCTAGCGGCCATGCATTTAATTGGCCTTCCCAATCATCTACAACAACGTTACCAAAGCGAAATACTTCAGACTGTTGGTAAGGTACACGAGAGTCTAGCCAAGCTTGCTTTACTTGTTCGAAATTGCCAGCAGAAGGAGAAGCTAAGAAGGTATCAATAGAAGAGTTCAACGCTTTTGCTGTAATTACTGAATCTGCAAACACTGCATGAGCAATATCGGCGTAATGTTCTACAACTTGATCTTGAGTTACTGCTGCAAAAGAAGAAGCAGAGGCAAAAATGAGTGACGAAGTTACGGCTTTTGTCACTAAAGATTTAATGGTCATGAAGCATCCTTGTTGAGCTTTGAATTATTATTCGTAGTAATAGTGCAAACCATTATCATTTACACTACAGATTTGAATAATACAAACTTACAATTTTATTGCAAGATAAATACAAAAAAACCTCACATTTGTGAGGTCTTTAAATACTTTTGTGCTATAGCAATAAAAGGAAGCTTATCAAATATCCAGATTATGCTTACCGTGTGAGACTTTCGCCTTCAGGTAACTCTCATTTCCCGACTTGATATGTGCAGAAGTATTCACCACTTCTTCAATCTCAATACCGAAAGATTTCAGCTCATTGATCTTCTTAGGGTTGTTAGTAACCAAGCGGATTTTTGTGGTTCCTAAAGCGCGAAGCATTTCTGCAGCTTCGGTAAAGTCGCGTAAATCATCACCAAAACCTAGGTGGTTATTCGCTTCATATGTGTTCATGCCTTCGCTTTGCAGACGGTACGCATCGATTTTGTTATACAAACCAATACCACGACCTTCTTGGCGTAAGTAAAGAATCACTCCCCCCGTCTCACCCATAATTCTGATGGTTTCATCTAACTGCTCACCACAGTCACAGCGAGAAGAATGAAAAACATCACCAGTCAGGCACTCAGAGTGCATACGAACAAGAGGTATGTCTTGTGTCTTATCCGCTGATTTAAATATCACAGCAACATGCTCTTTATCTGTTTTCAATCCATGAAAAGACAGAAGTTCAGCATCAATACTGCTTGTTACCCCTACTTTGAAATCTATTCTGGCACGCACTTCCGCCATAGCTATACTCACTTGAAAATTCGATGTATTTAACAACACTACACTATATGTCTAGGCAATATTTTGTAGCTAACTATCTAATGATAGACACTATGAGGCTGTTAACAATTTTTTTCAAGGTCGACCACGTACAAATTGTTATATTATAACAATTAATTTTCTGGGTAACAAAAAACCCCACGTTGGGATGACCAACATGGGGTTATAAATCAATCAATTGCGGCTAAGACTACACTTTTTGCGGAACGATCAGCTTAGTTGAGTTTGCTTCCAGATAACAAGCTGCACCCAAGCATTCTCTAATTCACTTAACTCTTCTTGTGTCAGTGTAGAGATGCTCGACTTTGCACTGTATTTTTCTGCCCATTTATCAGAACGGACATGAGTATAGAACTCTTTTTTTAAATTTGAGATTACGTTATCCAC
The DNA here is from genome assembly GCF_041466065.1 of Vibrio sp. 10N.239.312.C11. Classification (NCBI taxonomy): domain Bacteria; kingdom Pseudomonadati; phylum Pseudomonadota; class Gammaproteobacteria; order Vibrionales; family Vibrionaceae; genus Vibrio; species Vibrio sp. 10N.239.312.C11. Next base: position 28,969 of record NZ_JBFSRZ010000045.1, on the reverse strand, counting down.
AAACACATCCTTATATAACAGTGCTTAGCCTTTATAATCCGTTAATATTACAAAATACAGCTCAATTGGTAAACAGTAATACACAATTTTTATGAGTCCTTCCTAACACTCGCTACTGACAAATATACAAACAAAAGAAATAATAGGCTCGGTAACAACCAAAGTAATATGTTTGAAACACTCATTGCTGGCTTATAAAGCACAAATTCACCAAACCTTTCTGTCATGTACTGAGTGATTTCATTGTTACTCTTCCCTGCTTTCACCATATTGAATACAACAAGGCGTAAATCTTTTGCTATGGGAGAGTTCGACTCAATCAGATTTTGATTCTGACATTGTGGGCAGCGCAGCGATTTTGCCAAACTAATAGCACGCTGTTGTTGATTAGGGCTTTCAAACTCAAATAACTCTACCTGAATGCTTGTATCTTTATCAGTCGCCGTAAACAAGTCCTCGGCTATTACAGGGAAGTTGACGACAATAGCAGCGCTAAGTATGAGCACTATGTTGAGCAGGAACTTCATCATCCATTTTTACCTTTAAAATAGTGAGCGAGTTCTTTGCGCCAAACCGATTCATTAATCACACCTAGCAACTTCTTAACTATTTGGCCTTCAGCATCGACTAAATACGTCTCAGGAGTCCCTATGACACCGAGTTCTAAAGCCAACTTCCCTTGAGGATCACTGATCACAGTTGCGTACGGATTGCCGTCGTTGGACAATACATTAAGCGCAGCACCGGGGTTATCTCGATAATTGAGACCCACAATTGGAATGCCTTTCTTCTGCAGTTCGAGTAAAAAAGCGTGCTCGGTTTTACATATTCCGCACCATGAAGCCCATACATTGACCAGTTGGTAAGGATGTTGAGTAATATCAGTAAGCGTAAGCTTAGCCGTTTCAGAGCTTAATATTTCAGAGCTTAATGCTTCAGAATCGAATGACTCATCAGTAACGAGTTTTTCTGCCGTAAATTCAGGGAAAGCCCTTTTTTGATCTGAAACGCTGGTCGTTTGTTGCTTATTGTCGAGCGCATATGAAAATGCAACGACCAAAGCAACAGCCACTGAAAATAGAGCAATGAGTTTATTACGAACGCTGGTATGCATACTGTGCAGCCTTAACGGTTTTCTTTTTACGATTGGTCAGTGAAAGCACAGCACCTAGAATTGAGAACAGCCCACCAAGCCATATCCAACGAGCATACGCTTTGTACTGAACTCGAAATGCGTAAGCGGTAGCGTCAACTTTCTCACCCATGGTGATATACACATCGCCATGCCAGAACCATTTCATTGCGGGCTCGCTCATGTTCATCACTCGAACTTGATAATGTCTTCTTTCAGGTGTAATGGAAAAACTTTGCTCACCAGTTTCTAGCTTAAGTATCGCCTTCTCTGCGGTAAAGTTTGAGGCGACATAAAGCTCTGTATCTTCATGAGCAAGCGTCCAATCCATGAACTCTACTTGTGCTCCTGGGCTCAGTTTATAGCTGCGCTCAAACGAGTGGTAGCTATTCATTGCCGCACCTACCGCTAATACCGCGACACCAACATGGGCAAATGTCATCACCCAGACTTTTCGTTGGAACTTGGAACTGCGCGTTACCGCTAAGCCATAAACATGAGTGAGTAAAACCCAAAATGCGAGTGCCCATGTCATCAGAGCCATCACTTGTCGTTGGACTTGTTCCACTTGCCAAGAATAACAAACGTAACCCAATGCCAACGACATAAGAACTAACAATGAAATAACACCTTTGGTTGCTTGAGGTTTAACACTCAACAATGGGGCTAAGCCAACCACGCCAAGTGCAAGCAAAGCCAAAGGTGCAATCAACAGATTAAAGTATGGCGCACCGACCGATATGTTACCCAGCCCAAGGAGCTCAAAGACCATTGGATAAAATGTACCAAACACCACAACAGCGGTCGCTAATACAAAAATGAGCACCGCAACTAGGCTTAAAAAGCTCTTACTGGCGAAGCTAGTAATCGGGTTAGATTCAAAAGATTCCCCTCTGATGATAAGAAGAGAGAAAGAGCTCACTAGCACCAACATCAATATGAGTAGTAATGCGATACCTTTAGTCGGGTCTACAGCAAAAGCATGTACCGATGTGAGTACGCCAGAACGAACAATAAAGGTGCCTAAGATACTCAAACAAAATGTAATAAAAGCAAGGCTTAGAGACCACTTCAGAAGCTGTTGTTTGCCCTTGGCAACACCTAAACAATGCAACAAGGCTGTCGAAGTGAGCCATGGCAACAAACTGGCATTTTCAACAGGATCCCAGAACCACCAGCCGCCCCAGCCTAATTCGTAATACGCCCACCAAGAGCCAAGAATGATCCCTGCGGTTAAAAAGATCCAAGCGACTAGACACCAACTGCGACAATGAGCAACCCAATCAAATTCAATTGGCTCAACCAGCAAAGCGGCAACTGAAAATGCCAGCACCACAGAAAAGCCGACATAGCCAAGGTAAAGTAGTGGCGGGTGAAAGATCAGACCGACATCTTGCAGCATTGGGTTAAGGTCACGCCCTTCTAGCGGCAAGATCGAATTCATTTCAAATGGGTTTGATGCGAATAACGTGAACCAAGCAAATATCGCGAGCAGTAGATTCATTACCCACAACACACGGCTTTGGTATTCATTCGAATAGTGTTTTTGTAAGGCAATCACGCCAGACCAGACGCTGATCGTCAGTACCCAAAATAACAAGGAACCTTCATGGCCTGCCCATACGGCTGCTAGCTTAAAAAATGAAGGTAATTGAGTATTTGAATGTTCAGCGACATAGAGAATAGAGAAGTCATCACTGACAAAAGCATAGCCAAGCAATGCGACAGAAGTGAGAGAAAACAATGCACTTGAAAGAGAGAAACTGCGGATTAAACTTATATTTTGCGTCCGTTTGTTTAGCATTTGATAAAACGAATGCACACCAATAATGCTACTGAGTACAGCAATCAACACTAAACTAAACAGCCCCAAAGAACCGACCATATCACCTCAATAAGGCTCCGCTAGAGCAGAGCCGATCTGAACACGCATCTCATGCTTACTAAAAGCATGTTCATTAATAAGCAGATGTTTAGTATCCGACATCTGCTCACTAATAAACTTGCGCGAAATTAAGCTATCGTTAACTGCCCTGCATAAAGAACAAAAGTTCGCAGCATTAATACGCCCATTAAGCTTAGCGAAGTCACGGAGAAAATATACACCGAGCTATGGCGGATTGAGGTTGGTGTCACTGCATTCAACAACAACGGTAAAACCATGCCGACACCTATGACCCCATACCAGAACCAACTCGCCCAGAAACCACTGCCAATTGCATTCCATACTGCTTGTTCACTTTGACCACCAGCGAAGATTAGCCCAGTAAAGAAAGTAATAAGAACAAACAACTCAAACATCACTACCGGACGTTCAAATCCGTGGATCCATGAAATACTCGGGCTATGAGGTGATTCTTTAAAGACCAACACACCAAATAAAATACACGCCGCCGCTCCCGAAGATAAGCTCGAGAATAAGAACAAAATCGGCAGCACTGGGTTATTCAATAGTGGGAAAGTATTTAAAGCTGAAAGCAAGAATCCGGTATAAGCGGCAAGCATAAGAGCAAGAACAGCTAAGAATATTTCCAGAGCATTCTCAAACACTTCTAATTTGCCAATCCAATTACCGACAAAATCAAGTCGTCCTTTTAGCCATGCTTGATCATTCAAGAACACGACTATTTGATCTCTAAATATAATGCCGATCCAAAGGAATAAGATCACCATATATACTTGGAATAAGATCACACCCATCGACATCACAGACGTTGGATTATAGAAGATCATGATCTTCCAAAATGACAGTGGTTTTGTCAGATGGAAAACCAAGATCAGCAGGCCTGAAATGATCCCAAATGGCGCAAGAAAAGCTGTCGCCTTTAACACACCATTATGAGCAGGATCGCCTTCAATAACCTTGCGCTTAAGGTAAATGGAGATCATTACGGCACCCGCCGACATCCCCGCGAGAAATAGATAGATTGCTATAATCCAGTCCCATACCACGGTACCAGACTGAAAAGCTGCGTCCCATGCACTCATAATCAAATCTCCCCTTTTTGGTGTGGCACTTTATAGAGTTTTGGTTGAGTGCCTAGATAGGCTTTATCTCTGTAAACCACCTCGGATTGAAGTACTTGGTTTATCTCACTCTTAGGGTCATTCAAATCGCCGAATGTCAGCGCTTTGGTTGGGCAAGATTCGACACAAGCAGGCAACTTCCCTTGTGCTAGATTGGTATCACGACAGAAGTTACATTTATCGGCTGACTTGTTCTCTGGATGGAAAAAGCGCACTTGATATGGACACGCTAACAAACAGTAACCACAACCGACACACTTCTCTTGATGAACGTCGACAATGCCGGTTTTTTCATCTTTGTAGGCTGCACCTGTTGGGCAAACCATGACACACGGCGCGTTATCACAATGTTGGCAAGAGTTACGAGTAAAACGGTAATCAACATTTGGATATTCGCCTTGGGGTTCGCTCTTAATAATTTCTAAGCGCGACACGCCTTCAGGCACTTTATTCACTTCACGACATGCTTCTGTACAAGCAGTACAACCAATACACGCGGTTTCGTCATGAATCATTCCATAACGTTTAGCACCATCTTCTTGAACATTGGCTAACGTTTTACGACTTGTCACCGCCGCAGTTCCCGCTACACCCGTGGTAAAAATAACGGCACCAGCGCCTGCTAAAAAGTTTCTTCTTGAGCAGCTCATAGATTACTCCCCTTCTTTCTTCTGGTTGAAGTCTGAATGGCAATCCACACACAGCTTAATGGTTTGCTTTTTATCTAAGCCCAACACCTTTGCTTCAGTCGCATGAACATCATGACAGTTTGAACACGTTAAGTTTTGCGCGTGAACATCGTGGGTCCAGCTAGCTTCACGCAGATCATCAGGTTTGTGACAATCGATACATTGGCTATTGGCATCCAAAATTAAGCTAGGATCGAGGAAAACCTTTTCGGTTCCTGGTTGTGATTGAGCCGCGCGATACTTCACCACTTCTGGTGCACCTTCACGGTGATCGGGGCTAATTGAACTATGACAATCGGTACAATTTACTTCACGGCCAAGTAAAGCGTGTGCACTTTCACCATGTGAACCCAATACCGTTTCTTTTGAATCTTTATGGCATTGAACACACTTGTAGTCTTTGTCGCGGATTAATTCGACTTCATGTCTTGTTGATTCTCCTACTGGCGTAACAGCAGGCTCAGCAACAGCATGAATGGAATAACCATAGAGGCAGAATGCTAGAAGGGATTTAAGCATTATGACTATGGCCAATTTAATATTGCCCATTTTATCCTTTCCTTATACCGGCATTATTTAACTCTCAACTAAATAATATTCCGGTTAAACAAAAGTACCCTTAAACGATATTATTACCGCTTAAATGATATCAATTCTTATTTTGGATAAGCCACAACGCTTTCTATAGTTAGAATATACCTCTAATTAGGTAATACGAAATTTGGATAGGTTAATCTGTGAACGCAATCACCCTATTTATACCATGGTCAATCTAGGTAATTGATTGTTATATATGATAATAATTCTCAATTAAATTTTAATGCCACTAACCGGCAATACCTCTTTAGGGGTATATAAACTTCAACGTGATTGAAGTCACTACCGTTAATTGATCTAAGACAAGCTATATCCAACACGTAACAAAATGTGTTTGTTTATGAATTAATATAAACAGGAATTCTCCAGTTCTTAATTTGAATAGCAAACTCACAACGCTTGGTATAAGAATCAGTATATTGGAGATATCACTGTGAAAAAGCATTGGATACGTAATTCGGTCACAGCACTATTAATGGTTAGCGCATCACTAGCAAGCGCGACCAGTTTTGCTGCGTCTGAACAAAAAGAAATTGGCGACCCTCGTAACGACCAGTTCGAGCAAAACCACCCAGATCAATATCATTCATGGAGACAGACTTCAGAAAGCGAAGTTATTGAAGACGCACTAAAAGAAGATCCAAACATGGTCATCATGTGGGCTGGCTACGGCTTCGCAAAAGATTACAACAAAGCACGCGGCCACTTTTATGCCATTGACGATGTAAGACAAACACTTCGTACTGGCGGCCCAACGGACGAAAGCTCTGGTCCAATGCCAATGGCGTGTTGGAGTTGTAAGAGCCCAGATGTCGCTCGTGTTATCGAAGAGCGTGGCGAAGATGGTTATTTTGAAGGTAAATGGGCGCGTCTTGGCAACGAGATCATTAACCCTATTGGCTGTTCAGACTGTCACGACACCCAAAGCGAAGGCTTTAAGAATGGTGAGCCTGCACTGAAGGTGACTCGTCCTTACGTTGAGCGTGCATTTGAAACGATTGGTAAAAAGTTTGATGAGCAAAGCCGCTTAGACCAACAAGCTTCTGTTTGTGCTCAGTGCCACGTGGAATACTACTTCACAGGGCCAACCAAAGGTGTGAAATTCCCTTGGGACCAAGGTACAACCGTTGGCGACATGGAACGCTACTATGATGCAATCAACTTTAAAGATTGGACGCATAAAGTATCGAAAGCACCCATGCTGAAAGCGCAACACCCAGGTTTCGAAACATGGCGCGAAGGTATTCACGGCAAAAACAAAGTTGTTTGTGCTGACTGTCATATGCCGAAAGTGACCAAAGAAGATGGCACCGTTTATACCGACCATAAAGTGGGTAACCCATTCGACCGCTTCGAAGATACGTGTGCAAACTGTCACACTCAATCGAAAGAAACTATGCGTAACATCGTTTCAAGCCGTAAAGCGCAAGTACTAAACATGAAGCTGACTGCTGAGAAACAAATCGTTGCTGCTCACTTTGAAGCAGGCGCAGCATGGGAAGCGGGTGCGACAGAGCAAGAGATGGAATCTATCTTACTCGATATCCGTCACGCTCAATGGCGTTGGGACTACGCTATCGCGTCTCACGGTATTCACATGCACGCACCTGAAATCGCTCTAGAAGTGCTAGGTACTGCCGTTGACCGCGCCGCGGATGCTCGTACTAAGATTGTTCGTCTACTGGCGAAGAAAGGCATCACCGATCCAATCGAGATTCCAGATATCTCGACAAAAGAAGCGGCTCAAAAAGCGCTTGGAATGGACATGGATAAGATGAACGCTGAGAAACAACACTTCTTAGACACGGTTGTTCCTAAATGGGAAGAGCAAGCTGAAAAGCGTGAAGCCGACTACGAATACTAGTTTCTTCAATTAGACCATTAAGTAAAAACCAGTCACACTATTGTTGTGTGGCTGGTTTTTTTAGGTTTTAGGGGAATACAGATCAATATCGAATCCCCGATCCACTCGCCAATTCAAGGAATAAACAATGAAAATCTTACTTTCGCTTTCGGCATTATGTATTGCACTACTCAGTTCAAGCGTTCACGCATCTGAGCGTGCTGAGACAGGGTGGGAATTAATAGAGAAAGGTGCATTAGTGGTTGATGTCAGAACACCTGCAGAGTTCGAACAAGGGCATCTAGACAACGCCATCAACTACCCTCTTTCTGAAGTGGCTACTCACTTTGCTAAGATAGATAAAGACCAACCCATCGTGTTGTACTGCCGTAGTGGCAATCGTTCAGGGCAAGCTTATCAATTCTTGCGTGCTCAAGGGTTTACTCAAATCCACAATGCTGGTGGCTTAATCGAAATGCAGGAAAACCAATAGTCTTCGAAATAAGCTCTTAAGTAAGATCGCCTCTTTAGCAATTAGCCAAGCTTAACGGATCATCTGTTTAGCTTGGTTGATCGAATGGATAATAGAGACACGATCAATGCCCTTCTGATTGGAATCTAAGATTTGAGTCCACGCATCGATCGCTTGTTGATAGCGCATGCTGATGAAGTGATCGGTCGCAATCAACATCAATGCCGTACGATCATTGGGATCAAGCTGCATTGAGTGCTCCAACAGCGCATTAACATCATCACTCATCGCTTGAGAGCTCAGATAATAAAGTGCGGTTGCTTTGGCAGCATAGAGGCCAGAAGGCGCTTGAGGATCTAAGCGAATCGCATAATCGTAGCAAGTGAATGCCGCATCAAACTCCCCTCTCTGCATGTACAAACCACCAAGCTTAAACCACAAGTCGGATTGATTCGGGTCTTGTTTGAGGCTTTGTTGAAGCTCATCTTCGAAATCTGTTGCCGTGTAGTTATTGCTATCATCCAAAGGAAGTTGAGGTAACTCTTGTTTCAGTTGAGACCAAACCAGCACGCTCAAAGCCACCGCAGTAAGAGAAATCACCACATTGCCTTTTAGATGGCTGCCATTATTGCTCGCGGCAATAACGACCACAATCAAAAACAGACTCATTAGTACCAACGCAACCAACAACCAGATATCCATTCCGCATCCCTTTTATTTAGATCTACCTCTACTCTATCGTTTTCGTACTGCCTCGTTATTGATCAAAGTTTAGCGTTCGAGATTTAGTGCTCAAACTTTTGCATAAAAGCGACGGGTTAAGGTTGGTATTCAGACCTAAGCCATAAGCCATAAGCCATAAGCCATAAGCCATAAGCCACATGAGAAGAGAAATGACAGGCAATAAAAAACCGAACACTTAGGCTCGGTTTTTTTCATTGGTAAGCTTAATTACTTAACGTAATCGAGATTACTCAGTGTCTTGCTCGCTATCACTTTCAGAGTCAGAAGCATCTGATGCTTGCTCTTCACTTGATTCAGAAACAACAGCCGTTTCAGCGTTTACTGCGTCAGCATTTGCTTCTTCAGTTTCTTCGCCTTCAACAATCTCAGCTTCTTCTACTTCGTCGATACGTTGTAGACCTACAACATTCTCGTCTTCAGCAGTACGAATCAGTGTTACACCTTGAGTGTTACGACCAACTTGGCTTACTTCCGCTACGCGAGTACGTACTAGTGTACCTGCGTCGGTGATCATCATCATTTCATCGCCTTCTTCAACCTGAACAGCACCAACTACTGGGCCATTACGATCAGAGACTTTGATAGATACTACACCTTGCGTTGCACGGCCTTTCGTTGGGTATTCAGCCAGCTCAGTACGCTTACCGTAACCGTTTTGAGTCACAGTTAGGATATCGCCTTCGTTTGAAGGAACAATCAGTGAAACCACTTGATCGTCTTCTGGAAGCTTCATACCACGAACACCAGAGGCAGTACGACCCATTGGACGTACTTTGTCCTCGTTAAAGCGAACAACTTTGCCCGACTTCGAGAACAGCATGATGTCGCTATTACCGTCAGTAATATCAACGCCAATCAGTGAATCATCGTCACGTAAGTTAACTGCGATTAGGCCGTTAGCACGTACGTTTGCGAATTGATCCAGTGATGTCTTCTTAACGGTACCGTCGCCTGTTGCCATGAAGATGAATTTCTCGTTAGAGAACTCAGAAACAGGCAGGATAGCCGTAATACGCTCACCTTCTTCTAGAGGAAGAATGTTAACGATAGGCTTACCACGAGCCGTGCGGCTTGCTTGAGGCAGTTGGTAAACTTTCAAGCGGTACGTTTTACCACGAGTAGAGAAACATAAGATGTTATCGTGAGTATTAGCAACAAGCAGACGCTCAATGTAATCCTCATCTTTCATCTTAGTTGCACTCTTACCTTTACCACCACGACGCTGAGCTTCGTAGTCGCTTAGGATTTGGTACTTAACGTAACCTGCGTTAGAAAGCGTTACTACAACGTCTTCTTGAGCGATTAGCTCTTCCATGTCGATGTCATGAACCGCTGCTGTGATTTCTGTACGACGTTCGTCGCCATAGATATCACGTACCGCTTCAAGTTCTTCACGGATAACTTCCATCAAACGCTCAGTGCTTGCAAGGATATGCATTAGCTCAGCGATCTCTTCTAGAAGTGCTTTGTATTCGTCTAGAATCTTCTCGTGCTCAAGGCCAGTTAGGCGGTGAAGACGAAGTTCTAGAATAGCTTGCGCTTGAGTTTCCGTTAGGAAGTATTGACCATCACGGATACCGTATTGGTCTTCAAGCCAATCTGGACGGGCTGCATCAGTACCAGCACGTTCAAGCATTGATGCAACGTTACCAAGATCCCAACCACGAGATACTAGACCAACTTTAGCTTCTGCTGGTGTTGGTGCGTTCTTGATCAGTTCAATGATTTCATCAATGTTTGCAAGCGCTAAAGATAGAGCTTCCAAGATATGTGCACGGTCGCGCGCTTTCTTCAATTCGAAGATAGTACGACGTGTCACAACTTCACGACGGTGATCAACAAAACACTTCAACATATCTTTAATGTTGAAAAGTTGTGGTTGGCCGTTGTTCAGAGCAACCATGTTGATGCCGAAAGTTGTTTGCAGTTGAGTTTGTGAGTAAAGGTTGTTTAGTACAACTTCACCGACAGCATCACGCTTACATTCAATAACAATACGCATACCATCTTTATCAGATTCGTCACGCAGTGCACTGATGCCTTCAACTTTCTTGTCTTTTACAAGTTCTGCAATCTTCTCGATCAGACGAGCTTTGTTCACTTGATACGGAATTTCAGTAACGATAATAGTTTCTTTACCGTTCTTTTCCGTTTCAATTTCAGCTCTCGAGCGCATGTAGACTTTGCCTCGGCCAGTCTTATATGCATCGACAATGCCCTTACGGCCACTGATTAATGCTGCTGTCGGGAAGTCTGGACCCGGGATGTAGTCCATTAGCTCATCAATAGTGATGTCTTCATTATTGATAAATGCTAAACAGCCATCAACAACTTCGCCAAGGTTATGCGGCGGGATGTTGGTAGCCATACCTACTGCGATACCAGAAGCACCGTTAACCAATAGGTTTGGTATTTTTGTTGGTAAAACTGCTGGTATTTGCTCGGTTCCATCATAGTTAGGAACGAAGTCAACCGTATCTTTATCAAGATCCGTTAATAGCTCACCAGCTATTTTTGACATACGAACTTCGGTATAACGCATTGCCGCAGCTGAATCGCCGTCAACCGAACCAAAGTTACCTTGGCCATCGACTAACATATAGCGTAGTGAAAACGGCTGAGCCATACGAACAATTGACTCGTATACCGCACTATCACCGTGTGGGTGATATTTACCGATTACATCGCCTACTACACGAGCAGACTTTTTATATGCTTTGTTCCAATCATTACCTAATACATTCATCGCGAACAAAACGCGGCGGTGTACTGGTTTTAGGCCATCACGCACATCAGGAAGGGCACGACCAACGATGACGGACATCGCGTAGTCTAGGTATGAACCTCTAAGCTCATCTTCAATATTTACGGGCGTGATCTCTTTCGCTAGATCGCTCATAGAGCCATTTTCCCTCTATAGTCAGATCGTATTTTTGAATACGTATAAGACCGAAAAATATAACACAAATTTACCTACGGAGGCATCACTTTCCCTCTCCTTTTACCATCTTGTGACCCTTGTAGCCAATCTATTGATGAGAAATTGCACCTCAGCGTCATATCTTGCTGAAACATGGTCACTTTACACTCAATAAACTAGCAAAATTGTAGATCTTCTGGTCAGCAGGAAAAGGCAAGTTATAATGCCTGCAATTTCATGGATGCATTATTTAACTTGGAAATGCCGATTATGACTAAATCACAAAACGTAGACCCAGCAGAAATCAAAAAATTCGAAGACATGGCGTCGCGCTGGTGGGATCTAGAAGGCGAGTTTAAGCCACTACATCAAATCAACCCACTGCGCCTAAATTACGTTCTAGAGAAAACCGAAGGCCTATTTGGCAAGAAAGTTCTCGATGTTGGCTGCGGTGGCGGTATTTTGGCTGAGAGCATGGCCGTTGAAGGTGCGCTAGTCACTGGTTTAGATATGGGTAAAGAACCGCTAGAAGTCGCTCGTCTGCATGCATTAGAAACCGGCACCAAGCTTGATTACATTCAAAGCACCATTGAAGATCATGCTGAGCAAAACCCACAAACTTACGATGTGGTGACCTGCATGGAAATGCTAGAGCACGTACCAGACCCACAATCGGTTATCTCGGCTTGTTCAAAGTTGGTTAAACCGGGCGGCCATGTGTTCTTCTCGACATTGAACCGTAACTTTAAGTCTTACCTATTCGCTATAGTAGGTGCAGAAAAGCTACTTAAGATTGTCCCAGAAGGTACTCACGACCACGAAAAGTTCATTCGCCCAGCGGAACTTATCAAGATGATAGACAACACTCCGCTGCAAGAATTGGGGATTACAGGACTGCACTACAACCCGTTAACGGACACTTACCGTTTGGGCACAAATGTAGATGTTAACTACATAGTCCACACGCAAAATCTCACCCGATAACTATTAATATCACCAGCTTAAAATCTTTTAGAAAAAGACGATTGAAAAGAGTTGTAATTAACATAACTTTACGACTTTTTTCAGTCTAAATTTCGTGCGCTCGCTTCCATTTTGACCACCTAGATTTAATTTTAATCATCCAAAATCCATTGCCCATTTTGCTCAAAGATCAAGGGATTTTTTTTTATGTGTGCGCAAAAATAAAGCAACCTTAAAAGGCTATTTTTATACAATCAAGTCACATCGAACCTCGTCAGTTAGTGGTCACTTACAGTTTTTTTTCAATCCACCACTTATCCACAAGCACTCCCATTTCTTTACCTTGAAAAATATAAGCTGTAGCACTATCTTGTAACCCAACAAACAAATGACCCCTATATGTTGTGTTTGAACTACAATGTATGGGTAGACCAAGATCACAAAGCCGAAACGTAATTTACAAAAATTACACAGAAATACACAAAAACACGGCTTTGTTCAGTTTTGTTAGGGAAATTAAGCAGAATGAACCAACAACTTACTGTTACCAAACGTAACGGGCGCAAAGAAACAATCGATTTAGAGAAAATCCATCGAGTGATCACTTGGGCAGCTGAAGGCTTGCACAATGTTTCTGTATCACAAGTAGAATTGAAAGCTCACATTCAGTTTTACGATGGCATCACCACCACTGACATCCATGAGACAATCATTAAGTCAGCAGCGGATTTAATCTCTGAAGAGACTCCTGATTACCAATATCTAGCAGCACGTCTGTCAGTATTCCACCTACGTAAAAAAGCGTACGGCGAGTACGAGCCACCGGCTCTATATGACCACGTTGCAAAACTGGTTGATATGGGTAAATACGATAGCCACCTAATGGAAGACTACACGAAAGCTGAGTTTGACGAGCTTGACGCGTACATCGACCACAAGCGTGACTTAGACTTCTCTTATGCAGCGGTCAAGCAGCTTGAAGGTAAATACTTCGTGCAAAACCGTGTAACAAAAGAAATTTACGAGAGTGCTCAGTTCCTTTACATCCTAGTTGCTGCTTGTTTATTCGGTAAATACCCGAAATCAACTCGTCTGGATTACATCAAACGTTTTTACGACGCCTCATCTACGTTTAAGATTTCTCTACCTACACCAATTATGTCTGGTGTACGTACGCCTACTCGTCAATTCAGTTCTTGCGTACTGATCGAGTGTGGTGACAGCCTTGATTCTATCAACGCAACAGCAAGCTCTATTGTTCGTTACGTATCTCAACGTGCTGGTATTGGTATCAACGCAGGTCGTATCCGTGCGCTTGGTTCTGAAATTCGTGGTGGTGAAGCGTTCCACACTGGCTGTATCCCTTTCTACAAATACTTCCAAACAGCAGTAAAATGTTGTTCTCAAGGTGGTGTTCGTGGCGGTGCAGCAACCGTGTTCTACCCACTATGGCACGGTGAAGTTCAGTCTCTATTAGTACTGAAAAACAACCGTGGTGTTGAAGAGAACCGTGTTCGTCACATGGACTACGGCGTACAGCTTAATAAGCTTATGTACTCTCGTCTTGTTCAAGGTGGCAACATCAGCCTGTTCTCCCCTTCAGATGTACCTGGACTTTACGATGCGTTCTTCGAAAACCAAGAGCGTTTTGAAGAGCTGTACGTTAAGTACGAAAACGATCCTTCAGTGAAACGTGAAACTGTGAAAGCGGTTGAACTGTTCTCTCTACTAATGCAAGAGCGTGCTTCTACTGGTCGTATCTACATTCAGAACGTTGACCACTGTAATACACACAGCCCGTTTGATTCTGAAGTAGCACCTGTTCGTCAATCGAACCTATGTCTAGAAATCGCGCTACCAACTAAGCCACTTTCTAACGTGGAAGATGACGAAGGTGAGATTGCACTGTGTACGCTTTCAGCGTTCAACCTTGGCGCAATCAATGAACTCGACGACTTAGCAGAGCTTTCTGAGTTGGTTGTTCGTGCACTTGATGCACTGCTTGATTACCAAGACTACCCGCTTCCAGCAGCATACAAATCGACAATGAATCGTCGTACTTTAGGTGTGGGTGTCATCAACTATGCATACTACCTGGCGAAGAATGGTGTTAAGTACTCTGACGGCAGCGCAAATGGCCTGACTCACCGTACTTTTGAAGCAATTCAATACCACTTACTAAAAGCGTCTGTTGAACTAGCGAAAGAACAAGGCCGTTGCCCATCTTTCCACGAGACCAACTACGCGAAAGGCCTACTGCCAATCGATACTTATAAAAAAGATATCGACTTAGTATGTGAAGAGCCTCTGCACTACGATTGGGACACGCTACGTGAAGAGATCATGGAGCACGGTCTGCGTAACTCTACGCTAACAGCGCTTATGCCTTCTGAGACTTCGTCTCAAATCTCGAACGCGACTAACGGTATCGAGCCACCACGTGGTTATGTATCAGTGAAAGCGTCGAAAGACGGTATCCTGAAGCAAGTTGTTCCTGATTTCTTAAATCTTAAAAACAACTACGAGCTACTTTGGAACATTGGCAATAACGACGGTTACCTACACTTAGTGGGTATCATGCAAAAATTCGTTGACCAAGCTATCTCTGCAAACACTAACTATGATCCAAGTGTTTACGACAGCGGTAAAGTACCAATGAAGAAGCTGCTTCAAGACCTACTAACAGCGTACAAGTACGGTGTTAAGACGCTTTACTACCATAACACTCGTGATGGTGCTAAAGACGACCAAGGCGATGCAGTTCAAGTGCCGGAAGAAGATTGTGAAGGCGGCGGTTGTAAGATCTAAACCGCAATAAACATTAAGACCCCAGAGAAGAGTTATCTTCTCTGGGTTTAAAGCATTAACAGGGTCCGTTTTATTACGGGTCTTTAAAGGATTTGAGGCATTTATGGCTTACAGTACTTTTTCTCAGCAAAAAAATGACCAACTAAAAGAACCAATGTTCTTGGGTCAGTCGGTAAACGTTGCACGTTACGACCAACAAAAATTCGAAATCTTCGAAAAGCTTATCGAGAAGCAGCTTTCTTTCTTCTGGCGTCCAGAAGAAGTAGACGTGTCTAGCGACCGTATCGACTACAACAAGCTTCCTGAGCATGAAAAGCACATCTTCATCTCTAACTTGAAGTACCAAACGCTTCTAGATTCTATCCAAGGCCGCAGCCCTAACGTTGCCCTACTTCCATTGGTATCTCTACCAGAAGTTGAAACTTGGATTGAAACTTGGTCTTTCTCTGAAACGATTCATTCTCGTTCTTACACGCACATCATCCGTAACATCGTGAATGATCCAGGCGTAGTATTCGACGACATAGTTGAAAACGAAGAGATTCTAAAGCGCGCTAAAGACATCGCTTTCTACTACGACGACCTAATCAAGCTAACGGCTGACTACCACCGCTACGGTGAAGGCAACCACAGCATCAACGGCGAAGACGTTAAGATTTCACTTCACGACCTGAAGAAGAAACTTTACCTATGTCTAATGTCTGTAAACGCACTGGAAGCGATTCGTTTCTACGTAAGTTTCGCATGTTCATTTGCATTCGCTGAGCGTGAGCTAATGGAAGGTAACGCGAAGATCATCAAGCTAATCGCTCGTGATGAAGCCCTTCACCTTACTGGTACACAGCACATGATCAACTTGCTACGTAACGGTCAAGATGATTTCGAATTCATGCAGATCGCTGAAGAGTGTAAGCAAGAGTGTTTCGACCTATTCAAAGAAGCGGCTGAGCAAGAGAAAGAGTGGGCAGAATACCTATTCAAAGACGGCTCTATGATTGGTCTGAACAAAGACATTCTTTGCCAATACGTTGAGTACATTACCAACATTCGTATGCAAGCGGTTGGCCTAGGTACGGCTTACCCAGCAGCAACGTCGAACCCAATTCCATGGATCAACGCTTGGTTGTCTTCAGATAACGTTCAAGTTGCTCCACAAGAAGCTGAAATCAGTTCTTACCTAGTTGGCCAAATCGACAACGAAGTAAAAGCTGACGACTTTGAAGGATTTGAGCTGTAATGCCAACAATCAAAATCAACAAGCTGACTTCAATTGAATCTAACCCTTCAAACACTCTGTTGGAAACAATGGAACAAGCTGGGTTAGAGCCAGAATACAACTGCCGAGATGGTCACTGTGGCGCTTGCCGCTGTACGTTGGATTCCGGGGAAGTTGAGTACGTTGGTTTTGCTATGGCTTACACGCAAGGCAATGAAATTTTGCCTTGTATCTGTAAAGCAAAAACAGAACTATCGCTGAGTAACGTTATTCACAGAAATAAGCAAAAAAGTGCTTAATACTTGTACTTAGATCTTATACTTAGCTACTTAGCGCGATTAGTACAATGTTGAATCGTTAACAGAAAAGCTTAAAAATTTAAGGGCCCGATAATCTTCATTATCAGGCCCTTTTTGTTTTTCATGTTGGCTCAATCAGACAACTCGCTTATTGCACCAACTCGGCTTTGTTGATGTATATGATTTATTACATATATAGCTTTATAGCTTTAATTTGGACTTTATAGCGTTAACTTGGTTTATAGTACCGCTTTAGGAATAAACATGTCTTTCAATCGCTTAACCGAAGAGTAAGTACCAAACATCGGTTTGTTGTCTAGATGCCTTCTCAGCATATCGGCGGCAACGGTCTTAATCACGTTGCGTTGGTCTTCGCGTGAGTACTGACGATAAAACTCAAGCACCTGCCCCCACTCTCCTGCTTCAGTCGACAATGCGACGCTGAATGTGTTGCCTTCTAATTTACCAGTAACCAAAGCTAGTTCTGTACCGCACTTCTCTCTTGTAGCGCCAGCCAGTGCAAAGGTTGCGGCTAATGGATCACTCTTTTCAAGTTCGCTCTCTTTTGGCTCAGCCATGACCCATGAATGCCCAAAGCAGTCTTCAACCTGCTCATTCAATTGCAGCCACGCTGATAGGGCGCCTTTGGTCGACACTTCAGATACAGATAACGTCTTCTTTTTTTCCGCCATGATGTGTCCAATATGGTCAATCATTGGCTCATCAACGCTCACGACATTACTCTCTAGCAGCTTGTAAACCATTTGCAGAAGCTTAACGCGAGTTTCTAAGTCTGCCTTAGGACCAAACAGTTTGACCTCAATAAAAGGCAGATAAGAGCGGTAGCCAAGTTCATAGCCTGCTGGAAGCTTAAGCTGGTCTAACACATCCGAGATACCCGATTCAGACAAACCAAACGTAAACAATCGACTGCATTCAGAGGCAACCACTTGAGGGTAGGTACGCGACAAGTCAGGAAGAATCTCAAACGTCACCATACGTTTGAATTCACTCGGCACACCAGGAGTGAAATAGAAAGTCGCATCGTTGATTTTCAGCTTGAAGCCGCAAGCCGTACCCACAGGATTATCAACAATCTCTGAACTCGCGGGTAATAAAGCTTGCTTAAGGTTACTGTCAGGCATCGGCATACCACGTCCAGAGAACATCTCTTCCATACGAGTCAGCCACTCAGGGAACATGACAAGCTTTTGATCTGAGGCCGCAGCCGCAGCGGCCGCACTCATATCATCAGTTGTCGGCCCCAAACCACCATTGACGATAACCACATCATAGTTGAAGCTCAGCATCAGCAGTTCTTCGATCAGAGCGTTCATTCGGTCGCCCACAGTTGAACGCTTTGCCAAAGCAAAGCCGTGCTGATAAAACTCAGCAGACATCCAAGCTGCGTTTGTGTCGACAATGTCCCCATGAAGAACTTCTTCACCAGTGCTTAACATTGCGATTTTCGTCATATTTATATCCCTTGTGGCCATTAAAAGACACGGCATTATTTACAAACTAGTCTAAGGTTGAGTTTGAGTCATTCACCTTTTCACAAATATTACTAATGCTTAATCTAAGGTTTTCTTAGGAAAAGCAATAAATTATTAGTTCCCTAAACTAAGCATTTAATAGATAATTGTGACTCGGATCAATTATTAACTTCTCATGGAGACCCTTGTGGCCAAATCACCGTTACTAACGAAGGTTACTGCTGCATTTACAATGCTAATGTCAGTTAACTCGGTTGCAAGCCAATACGACTTCGACCAACCAATCAACCTTTCTTATTCGGATGAATGCGCTCAAGATTACTGTGTTAATGAAAGCTTGTACACCTATAAGCCTAGTAACAATTATGCGCTAAGCGAAACAAGCGACCAATATGATTTAACCATCGAAAAACAACCACTCTACCTTACCGTTAGCGATGGCAAAGATTGGGATTACCTCATGGGCCAAACTTATACCATTCTTGGTTTAAGTGTCGCAACCGTTGGCCTCATGACGCTTTTACCTGAAAGTATCACTAAGTGGGATGATGACCAGCGTGATATCAGTGCACTAGGTAAAAAATGGAAAGATAACGTTTCTGAAGGCCCAGTATGGGACCGTGATGAACACTTCCTAAACTACGTAATGCATCCGTATTTCGGTGGTGTTTACTACACCGCAGCTCGACATGCTGGTTATGACGAGTTTGAGTCTTTCTTATACTCTTGGACAATGTCGACATTTTTCTGGGAATACGGCGTAGAAGCGTTTGCTGAAGTACCGTCATGGCAAGATATCTTTATTACACCATTCTTTGGGGCTGTTGTCGGTGAAATGATGCTAGAAGCAGAGCAAGACATTGTTGCTTCAGGTGGCGAAGTGATGGGCTCTCAAACCATGGGTGATGTTTCATTATTCTTCCTCAACCCTGTTGGCCATATCCACTACTGGGTAAGTGATGCATGGGGTGGTGACGCAGAAGTTAATCTGAATACTAACCCTTGGTGGGATAACAAAGACGCAGCCCGATTCGCCTACGATGCAGGGGCAACATACGACTCTCAGTTTGTTGGTATGAACTTTAAAGTAACGTTTTAAATCGACTTCCAGTCTCTGAACTCTATGTTACTGCATTTCAAATAAATGCGACAACTCTTCTAAAAGCGGCTCTCTAGCCGCTTTTTTTGTGCCCTACTCTTCATTCTCTTTTTTTGCATCACAGCTTAGTTTCAAAAATTGACACAGGTCAAACATTGTTCGATGTAACCTTCTACACTGAAATTAAAGAACTTTATCACGTGATATCAAACATTTAATTAGCAACGAACAATTGAGACTTTGGGGGCTGATATGAACAGTACATTTATCGTAAACTTTATCGGACAAGCATCACCAGCAACAATCAAGCAACTTGCTGCGGTTACTCACGAAAACGACGGAAAATGGCTCATCAGTAAAGTTAACTTTATTGAAGATCAAGTTGCAGGCGTATTAAAGATTCAACTTCCTGCCATCAACGAATCAATTGTTAAGGATGCTTTCAGTGCCAATGCTGACTTGATCGTGCAGTTTGTTGATTCAGACCACACTCACAACGCACAAGACACAATACATCATTTACGACTCGACTCTAACGACCGAGCTGGCATCGTCAACGAAGTGACACATGTACTAGACAGACAAGGGATTAGCATTCTAGATATGGATTGCCACCGAGTATTTATCGCTGGTGGCGGTGGTGTTAGCTCAAGCTTATTTACTTCCAAGATTGCCGTTAAGCTACCAATCGAAGTTTTGATTGATGACGTAGTGAATGAATTAGAAACGCTCAGTGAAGATACTCGAGTGATGATTGAAAGCTAACAAGCTAGCCTCCTGATGATAAATTCATCATTGGGAGGCTCCCCTCCAGAAAGCCCCCTCCTCTTACATAACTTACAAAAAACCATATGGAAACATTCGAAATACATAACTTAACCATATGAATTCAGGCATTCGTATAATATTTTTGTTACCATAGATTATCTTATACAATTTAATGGTTTAGGTTCAAACATGGAAAGAAACAGGTCGAGTTGGCAGCTCAATACCATCTCAGTAATCCTTCTCATAACACTATTCAGTGGCTGTAAAAGCGGTCATGAGAATAATGGTAAAACAACGTCTACTTCGTCATCATCACAAATTAACGTTAGCATCCCGAAAAGTGTTTCATTTTCTGAACCACAATCAGGGTCGAAGACAGAGTCAATTACAGTTTCTTTTTCCAAAGCCTTAAGCCAAGAGCTCACTCTCACTATCGTCACCAGCGATATCACAACACGCTCTACTGGTATGTTTAAAAGCTACGATGCTATCTCTAGCCAAAACGTCAAGGTTTAGGCGGGTGCAACTAGTGCAGCTCTTCCTTTGAATCTTACCCATAATAATCTTTACGAAGGGAACAAGACCTTTCACTACACCATTGGTGTGGATAACAGTGCAAATTACACTCTGACCAACAAGCAAACCGAAGTAACCATTAATGATAGTGACGCTCAGCCAACAGTCCGGTTTAGCAAAGACTTAAGTACCGTTGTAGAGGGTGACAGCGTTGTTCAGCAAGCGACTTTAAGCCACTACACCTCTAAAGAGGTTACGCTGACACTCGCTCAAACGGGTATCGCCACAGCTAAAGACTTTAGTGTTGATATCGCTGGTTCAAGTATCAAGATAGCCGCTGAAACCCTGTCAACAAGCATCAAGTTTTCTGCGATTGCTGACAGCTTCAATGAAGGCGGAGAATCCGTAATTTACACCATCGCTAGCGCAGGAAACGCAGCTATCGATGCTAAGAAAAACTCGCTTGCGTTCTATATACCCGGACAGAAAAGCTTCAACGATACTGGCTATGTAACCTATTTCGATGGCACAGCTTACGACAGCACCACCCCTCCAGCATCGCACCCTAATCAAGATGCCGATTTTGGTTTAGATAAAACGGATGGAAGTGAGCACTCTGATGGTGCATATGGTTTCCGCTACACCAAGATTGATGCGAATGGTAATCCAGTAAATTCATCAGCCTCTAGTTGGCGCTGTGTAAAAGATGAACGAACAGGTTTATATATTGAAAACAAACAAACCGCTAGAGCGCTGCCTACGACAAGCAACATCGAAACTTGGGTTGAAAAACATAAACTAGACGCTAACGCAAACCCTTACCCTTGGGGAACTGAATCAAGTTATTGGCGAAGTGCTTCATACACCTACACTTGGTACGATTCCGATGCAACCACCAATGGCGGTTATGCCGGAGCGCCTAACGATCTGCTGTACAGCGCCGGCCCTATATCTTCTCAATGCGCTTATCCCAATGACAATTCTGGTAGTCGCAACTGTAATACCAAAAGCTATATTGAGAGCCTAAACAGTTATGCTATCTGCGGCATCACGGATTGGCGTCTGCCCTCTCCTATTGAGGCTCGTTCATTCATTAACTTTAATGTCGGCAGCAAACCATCAAGTGGTGTGGACTTCTTCCCTAACCTAGGTACCAAGCTCTTTACCAAAACAAGCTCAGTAAAACAAAACGGTAGCGTACGATGCGTTGATACGGCTACGGGAGAGCTAGAGCTTTGTAATAAAAACATTTCAAGTTCAGCGGGTATTGTCGCTGTGAGCGGAGGCTTAGACTAATGAAACTTCATATATGCTTAGGGACACTAACCGCCCTACTATGCGGTAACGTATTAGCACAAACATGTGTAACGACACAGTCGGCATCGGTTAAAGACGGGCAGCTTATCGACCGTAAAGATGGTACATTACTGGACGTTACCACTAATTTACTTTGGTCTAAATGTAACTTAGGTGAAAGCTACAATTCCGCACAAGATAAATGTGATGGAACAGCACTTAAATACAAAAGCTGGCAAGATGCACTCAATGCAACTAAAGACACAAACCTAACCACAATTGCTAGTCAAACGGGCTTTCGCTTGCCAAATATCAAAGAGCTCAGTTCAATCGTAGAGTACCGCTGCACGAAACCTGCTATCAACCTGACACATTTCCCCACGACAACCAATGAGCCTTACTGGACGAACACACCAGACGCACACAAAATTAACAGTGCCTATGATGGTTTGATCATTGATTTCGAAGAGGCCCTGGAAACGATTATAGATCCAAGTAACCCCCCTTCTCCTCTGATTAGATTAGTTAAGCCATTTAACTAGTTTTAAAGGAAAATAAAAAGAGCAGCTCATTGGCTGCTCTTTTTATTTTTATGAACTTATATAGTTACTTAACCGACCATTGCGACAATGAGCGTTTGAAGTCTTCATAGCCGAATTCATTTAGCTTCTGAACTTCGCCATTGCTGCGATCGCAATAGATCGATGGCATTTTTAGGCCGTTGAACCAGTTCAATTTCACCATAGTGTAACCAGCACTGTCCAACAGATGCAGCTTTTGACCAATGTTCAGCGGCTCATCAAAACTCGCTTCGCAGAACTGGTCGCCAGCCAAGCATGAACATGAGCCAATCACATAGTCATGACTACCATTTTCAGACGCTTCTAATACCGATGCTGGTTCATTATAGATAAGCGTATCAAGGCGATGTGCCTCAGTCGCTGAATCCACAATCGCTGTTTTCTTCACGTTCTCAACAATATCGACCACTGTCACAACTAGGTCGGTTGTTTTAGTGATGATGGCTTCACCCGGCTCAAGATACATCTGCACACCGTGCTTTTCAGAGAAGGCTTTCAGCGCAAGGCCGAGTTTTTCGATGTCATAGCCCGGCCATGTGAAGAACACACCACCGCCCATGCTCACCCAGTCCAACTTATCTAGGTGCTTACCAAACTGCTCTGAGATTGAATCAAGCAGGCCGATAAATGCATCGACGTCTTTGTTCTCGCAGTTCATGTGGAACATCACACCATTAATCTCATCGAAGATTTCCGGTTTAATGTGATCTGCTTGCACACCCAAACGCGAGAATTGACGCGCTGGGTTAGCCAAGTCTTGTCCTGCATAGCTCACGCCCGGATTTAAACGTAAACCCAATGAAGCTCTATCTTCAACAATATGACGGTAAGCAGCAAGTTGACTTTGAGAGTTGAAGATCATCTTGTCGCAGATATCCGCAACTTCTCTCACGTCATCTTCGCTGTAACCCACACTGTAAGCGTGCGTTTCACCACCAAAGGTTTCGTGGCCAAGCTTGACTTCGTATGGGCCAGAGCTTGTCGTGCCATCGAGGTAAGGTTTGATGATGTCAAACACACCCCATGTCGAAAAACACTTGAGTGCCAATACCAATTTCACACCTGAAATCTCTTTCAGTTGCTTGGCTTTCTCTAGATTCGCAATCAACTTGTCTTCGTTGATCATGAAATATGGGGTTTTTAGTTCTTCTTTCTTAAACGTCATTTTTGTAAACACTCAAGCAGCATCTATAGATGGAAAGGTAAATTAACAATTTTGGTGTGATTTATTTTGATTTTGTCCTGTCCGAGCGCAGTGAGTTACAAAATCAAAATAAATGATACCAAAGCTTCAAGGCTATCATCATCGAAAAGGGAACAATCCATGTCCCCTTTAATTAGCAATCAAAACAAGAAATCAGTTCTTATTTTTTCAGCTCTTGAATCACAGGAAGACCTTGGCCTGCTTCAAGTTCTTGAACATGCCAATCTAGACCGATTTCCGGCATGGTTGCTAGGAACGGGTCTGGGTTTAGCTGTTCCATGTTGAACACGCCTTTATCAGCCCATTCGCCACGGAAGAACTGAAGTGCAGCAGTAATCGCAGGTACACCTGTTGTGTAAGAGATCGCTTGGTGCTCTACGTCTTCGTAAGCCACTTCGTGGTCTGCGTTATTGTAGATGAATACGCTACGCTCTTTACCGTCTTTCTTACCTTGAACCCAAGTACCGATACACGTTAAACCTGTGTAACCCGGAGCCAAAGATGTTGGATCTGGTAGCAGCGCTTTAAGAACATGAAGAGGCTGAACCACAGTGCCGTCGTGCAGTGTTAGCGGATCAGGGCTAAGAAGGCCGATATCACGCATGCAGTTGAAGTAGTTCAAGTATGCATCACCAAAGCCCATCCAGAATTCGATACGCTTAGCTGGGATGAATTCCTTCATTGAACGCACTTCATCGTGTGCCATTGAGTAAACTTTGTGAGAACCACAGTTCGGGAATTCAAACTCAAGCATACGAGAGTGGCAAGGTACTTGCTTCCACTCTTCATTTTCCCAGTAGAAAGAATCACCTTGGATCTCAAGCATGTTGGTTTCTGGGTCAAAGTTTGTCGCAAACTTCTTGCCGTGGTCGCCAGCATTGACGTCCATTACATCAATTGAGTCAATCTCATCGAACAAGTGCTTAACCGCGTACGCTGCAAAGATTGATACCACACCTGGATCGAAACCAGCGCCAAGAATACCTGTGATGCCCGCTTCAGCGAACTTCTCACGGTAGCCCCACTGCCAATCGTAAGCTTGTGGTACTTGTTGGCCTTCAGAACATAGGTCAACCGCTACCGATGTATCTAGGTAAGAGACTTTCGATTGGTAACACGCTTCCATGATCGCCATGTTTACCCAAGGAGGACCAGCGTTGATCACTAGATCCGGCTTAACTTCTTTAATCAAAGCAACAAGCGCATCAACATCGTCAGCGTCTACTGAACGAGCTTCTAGTTTCTTAGTAGAATCTTTAAGGTTGTTTTTGCCTTTGATAGATTCGATGATTTTTTCACACTTCGCAATTGTGCGAGAAGCGATTGTGATATCACCCAGCACTTCGTTATTTTGTGCTGCTTTGTGTGCAACAACCCAACCAACGCCGCCTGCACCAATTTGTAGAATAGCCATAGTTTTAATTACCCTTGTTGTTCTGCTAGCTCAATAGCTAAAGTTTGAATTTTATTAATTAGAGATTTGAAATCTGATGTCGTTAAGCACGGATTCAAGATAGTGAATTTCAGCGCGCTTTTACCATCAACGACCGTTTCGCCAAGTACTGCAACGCCACGAGTCAGCGCCTCCAGTCTTAACGTCTGATTCAGTTTGTCTAAATCAAGAACGCCGTTTGCTGATAGCTCGTTGTTCGGTAACGCACGGAACAGCACAGTCGACAGTGACGGCTCAGCAAGCAGCTCAAAATCGTCATGCTTCTGAATCAGACCGGCAACTTCAAGCGTCTGCTCTAGAAGATGGTCGTACATATCACCCAGTTGCTTTGGTCCAACGCTTTGCATCGTCATGAACACTTTCAATGCATCGAAACGCTTGGTGGTCGCGATAGACTTATCGACTAGATTTGGCAGTTCATCGTGTTCGCGGTTCAAGTAGTCTGCGTGATGCAGTAGGTACTTAAAGTTCGCTTTGTCTTTCAGCAGCACTGCACCACAGCTGATTGTTTGGAAGAACAACTTGTGGAAGTCGACACTCACTGAGTCCGCTTTTTCGATACCTTTCAGACGAGCTTTATGGCTACTTAAGATAAGCGCGCCACCGTAAGCACTGTCGACATGGAACCAAAGATCTTGTTGGTTGGCGATGTCAGCAATCGCTTCAAGGTCATCAATAGCACCGTGATCGGTCGTACCCGCAGTACCGACAACCGCAAAAGGAATCAACCCTTGAGCTTTAAGCGCTTTCACTTCTGCATCTAACAAGTCAGGCTTGATAGTGCCGTTTGCATTGATGTCAACACAGCATACTGCCGCTTCACCTAGCCCTAATAGAGAGGCTGACTTTTGAACCGTGAAGTGCGATTTCTTTGAACATAAGATACGCAGCTTGCTCGCGTATTCTGGTAAGCCAAGCTTTTGGATAGAATGACCATTGTGCTTATCCGCAACCCAGTCTCTCGCAAGCAATAAACCCATTAGGTTACTTTGCGTGCCGCCGCTAGTGAAAACACCGTCAGCTTGTGCGCCAAGTTGGTATTTGTCGCACATCCAATCCACGACACGCTGCTCTACATAAGTCGCAGCAGATGCTTGGTCCCATGAATCCATTGATTGATTCAACGCCGCGATAATCGATTCCGCAGCTACCGAAGCCATAAGCGGTGGAGTGTGAAGGTGCGCAATGCAGTCTGGGTGTTGCACGAAGATGGAGTTTGCAGCGACAAGGTCTGCAGTGCTATCTACAACATCAACCAAAGCGTGTTGATTGTTATCGAGATCAACAGCATTGATAGCAGCTTCTAACACTTTTGGATCTAAACCCGAATAAGGGGTTTCAACCTGTTCAAAAACGGCTTTCATCGCTTGAGTGGTTTGGTTCATCACGCTAGCAAATTCGTCGCTACCGCCTAAACCTGTCTGGATGAAATGCTTGTTCCATTCTTGGTTAGTTTGTTCGCTTGAAGCTGGGTCTTGTTGTAAACCACCACCCGCTGCGATGATCGCTTCTTCCATGACGCGCAGTGCAAAGTCGATCTGCTCAAAAGAGATAATCATTGGCGGAAGGAAACGAATTACGGAACCATCGCGACCACCCTTTTCAACCATCAAGCCGCGCTCTAATGCTGCTCGTTGAATAGCTAGAGTCAGTTCGCCGTCTGATTGCGGCTCGCCAAATTTGTTGAGCTCACCATTTGGTTGCTTGATCTCAGCGCCAAGCATCAAGCCTTTACCACGAACTTCAGCAATACAGTTCACACGCGATTGAATCTTCTCGAGCCCGTGACGTAAATATTGGCCTGCGATGTTCGCGTGCTCAACCAAGCCATCACGCTCGATGATTTCCAGTGCCTTAGCGCCAGACACCATTGCTAATTGGTTACCACGGAATGTACCGGTGTGCTCACCCGCTTTCCATGTATCAATGCTCTTATCGAACACAAGCAGCGACATAGGCAGTCCGCCACCAATCGCTTTAGATAAACATAAGATATCAGGGTTAACGCCTGACTCTTCAAACGCGAATCGATGACCCGTTTTACCCACGCCACACTGAATTTCATCAAAAATCAGTAGGATGCCATGTTCATCACAGATGCGACGTAGGCCTTGTAACCAAGATGCAGGAGCTGGAATCACACCGCCCTCACCTTGTACAGGCTCGACGATCATCGCTGCAGGTTTCATGATGCCAGATTCATCGTCATTCAACATACGCTCGATGTAACGAATGCTCGCGTTAGCACCCGCTTCACCACCAATGCCAAACGGGCAACGAAGATTGTATGGGAAAGGCATGAAATGTACGTCAGACATTAAGCCGCTACGACGTTCTTTAGTACCAAGGTTACCCATCATGCCCATGGTGCCGTTAGTCATGCCGTGGTAAGCACCACGAAAAGCAAACATGGTGTTGCGACCTGTAGTTTGCTTGGCTAGCTTGATCGCGGCTTCCACAGCATCAGCACCAGACGGGCCACAGAATTGAAGAACCGAGTTCGTTGAAAAGTCTTGAGGGAGAAAAGCTTTAACTCGCTTGATAAACGTCTCTTTTGCTTGAGTCGTAATATCAAGAGTCTGGTATGGCAAACCTGAATCGAGTTGGTCTTTAAGTGCTTGGTTAATCTCAGGGTGGTTGTAACCCAGAGAAAGTGTACCTGCACCGGCCAAGCAATCGAGAAAGAGTTGGCCACGAGTATCTTCAACTAAAACACCACATGCTCGTTTAATAGCAATTGGTAGGCGTCTTGGGTAAGAGCGAACATCCGATTCATGCTGTTCTTGCTCAAGCAAAATAGCGTCGGGTGTTAGGTCATAAGTTCCCTCTACGATAGGAACCATAGTTGAAAATGAATTTGCGATAGTATTAATATCGACTTCAAAGGCGGTAGTCATAAAAGTCCCCTTGAATGTGTTCATACTCACCTCCATCAGACGCAATTGCACACCGTCCCTCTATTGATTTAGAGAGAATTCATAGTGAAACACGCGTATTGTCTAGAAATGAGATATAGCTGTACGCTCGCATAAGTCAAATGACGAATACGAAATTAGGCCGTCTTAGGACAGCAAAAATTAGTTAGCGTGAGCTCAAGGTTCAGTAATGCTACTGTTTTGAAGAATTGGACATTTGTGCAGTATCGGACAGCTATGAAGAACTGGCCCTTTTGGAAATGCAGAGCTGATTAGCAATGTTGTTATTAGTGTGTTCAATGTTGGGTTTCCCATTAGCATGGCGAATTGCGCCATAAGTATCCCGTCTATCAGCTAAAGGCTAGCTGATACCTACCCTACGTAATGTCCCAATCAGCAAGAATGGTCATTACGCGTATCCCCCAGAAGCAATCATTGCTCTTCTTGAACATTGTTCATTCCGAGATTGCGCGGGAAAATAACATAAAGTGAAATGAACGATCAATAGTTTTTAATAATCGCTTGATAAATAGGAGCGGTGACTGACAAATTGCTGAAAATATCGACAAGTTAATCTTTAGGTAAGGAGATCCCCGGTTCGCTCGTTCCTCGCGGCCGAGGATGACGACATGGGTATACAGGCGGTGTTAGTGAGGGCTTTGAGGCTGTGGCGCCTTTCCGTCATTCCCTAGCACGAGGAACGAGTTCATAGGGAATCTCGCTTTTAAAAGCTAAGTAATGTAAACGAACTTGATAGCAACATTTTGAGATAGAAAAGGAAGTTTGGGTGTGTTCAAACAGAAAGAGGAATAACGCATAAAAATCAGAACAGCAGAAGCCAAAAAGCCCGAACATTTCTGTTCGGGCTTTTTAATTTGGAGCGATACATCGGGTTCGAACCGATGACCTCAACCTTGGCAAGGTTGCGCTC
>NZ_JBFSRZ010000044.1:0-42631 GCF_041466065.1 Vibrio sp. 10N.239.312.C11 | reverse complement strand
CTTTGAAAAGCGAAATGTCGCTTAGCTAAGTGTCCAGTCTGACTGGAGCAGATCATTTCTGAACTATCAAACCTCAAAGAATCATTTAAATCTTCAATGCCGTCGACCAACCCATGAGCCTCATTAAAATAGCGACGACCAACCTCAGTTAAGGACAGTGACTTGGTAGAGCGATTCAATAAGCGAGTATTTAGGTAAGCCTCAAGCTCTCTTACATGGCGACTAACTAAAGACTTCGACACTCCGATCTTCTTAGCCGCACCTGTAAAACTGCCCTCCTCAACAGTCACAATAAATGACTTAATAGACGTTAATACGTTCATGAACTCACCCCACTGTTTACATATTGTCGACAGACTATCTACAAAATGGGCTCTACTCAAGGCAGTAACGTTCCATTAGATTGTTGGCACTCAACAAACATAAGGATAGAAACTATGACAAGCAAACAAGTTCAGGTTGTAAAAGACTACTTTAAGCATTGTGTAGACGGTAAACAAACTCACCGTATTGGCGAATATTTCGCTGAAAATACGATGATCCATAGACCTGATTGCAATAAGATAATTAACGGCCTCTCTGAGTTCGAAGCCATGTTAAAAGTTCACGTTACTGAACGATATGAATCACTGGAAACGACGTTTCAAAAAATCGTAGAAGACGGCCATCAAGTTGTTGTTGCGCTCACTCACAGAGCTAAAGGTGCTGATGAGTGGAAAGGCTACCAACTGAATGGAAAAAACGTTACTTGGACTAGCCTTACTTACTTCCGATTCAATGATGAAGGCAAAGTTGTCGAGGAGATTGTTGAACGCAATGAGCTAAGCATGGCACTTCAACTGGGCTTAAACCTAACTAGTTAAAAGCTCACTGGAATGATACTGACTCAGCAGTTAAGTCAGATTGAATAATACGAAGAAGGCATCTATCAGGTGCCTTTTAGAAAGTAATTTTTATTTAAGTTATGTACGTTTATTGGGCTTTAATACCCTTCAAATTTAGCGATAAACTCCCATCCATTCGCCCAAAGAACATCATTACAAACTCGCTACATCACAGAAACATAACCACAACCGGAGTGTGGTCACACAATCGGTTATACCCCATAGGTGGTAGAGCCGCTTACACGTAAAGTATGCATGTCATTATACTTAATAAAAACAAACACCTTATGCGCTCAACAATCACCTTTAAAATCCTAGTGGCCCTCGCCATCGTGTTCACTTTTCTATTAGCAATATCGACCTACTTTCAATATTCGCAGCAAAAGCAACTTGTAAACTCAGTGTTAAGTGAGCAACTTCACGATAAAGCGAGCAACTATTTCGATAGCCTCAATATGATGATGCTCACTGGCACCATGGCACAAAAAGAGACCCTTCGTCAGAAAGCCTTAGCTCAAGAAGGCATTGAAAATGTTCGTGTATTGCGTGCTGATGCGGTAAGTAAATTATACGGTCCTGGCAATGGCAACCAAACACCTGTGGATGATATTGATAAACGAGCGCTAGCGGGCGAAACCGTTATCAAACCCTTTTCTGCCGATTGGGGAAAAGGCTTGGTTATTGCTCTGCCAATGAAGTCGAGCGAGAACTATCGCGGCACCAATTGTGTGGCCTGTCATATGGCGCCAGAAGGGGAAGTATTAGGTGCAATTCGACTTGAATATAACCTTAACCATGTCAACTCGCTGATCAATACTCAAACGATGACAGCGATCGGTATCATGGCAGTGATCTCCTTTGCCGGATTCGTTCTTACTATGGGATTGATTCGTAAGATAATCGTTCGCCCGCTTCAACAAACCTCTCGCTTTATGACTCAAGTCAGCAGTGATAAAAACCTATCCACTCGACTGCCAGAGCAAAGCAAGGATGAAATTGGCACGCTTGCTAACTCCATCAACTCGTTCATGGGCACGGTTTCCGACAGCTTAGAGAGGGTACAAGACACCTCGCACAAACTGAATGCGTCAGCCAATCAACTGACTAGCGTTGCTCAAATTACCGAGCAAGCCGCCAGCGATCAACAAAACGAAACCACAGAAGTGCAAAACAATGTCGAAGGAATACAAGCACAACAGGTCAATGTAGAACAAGCCACTTTAACCGCGTCAGAACTCATCAATCACACCTCAGATGTGGCTTGTAAGAGTGCTAACCAAGCACATGATGCAAGTAGTGAGATTAAGAATCTAGTGAGCAGTATCGAAGAAGTGAAACACAAGATACAAACACTTAATGAGCAAACTGGAGAAGTCTCTTCAATATTGAGTGTGATTCGTGGCATTGCCGACCAAACCAACCTTCTAGCCTTGAATGCAGCGATTGAAGCGGCTCGAGCGGGAGAACAAGGTCGCGGCTTTGCGGTAGTGGCAGATGAAGTTCGTAATCTTGCATCACGAACGGCAGAGGCTACTGGCAGTATTGAGTCTATCATTCATCAGTTCCAACAAGGCAGTGAAGAGTCTCTGACTTCTGCCGATCGCGTTTGCGAGCAAGCACATCAAAGCTCAACAGATATCGACGCACTGTCCGTTGAAATGAATGGTGTCGTTGAAGAAATGAAACAAGTGCTGGCTCATGCACAAAATATTCAGCAACAGACGCAATCCACCACACAAGCAACCCAAGATGTGCAACAAAAAGTTGAAACCATCACTTCTCACGCCGACAACACATCGCAGTCTGCAGCTGAGACTCGTGGAATCAGTAATGATTTAGAAGAGCTATCAGATCACCTTGAATCTCTTATCAACCAATTCACCTTATCGAACTCAAATACCAACGATAAAGGTCAGTCATAGGCCGTTAGAACTCCCCTAGCGACATCAACAAAAAAGCGCTCAAAGATGAGCGCTTTATCTTCACAACAATGTCTAGTTCAGGCTTTAAGATTTTAAGATTTTAAGATTTTAAGATTTTAAGATTTTAAGATTTTAAGAGCACCTTAAACCACGATTAGTGCGTAATGGAAACCGCGGTTAAATCTTTATGCTTGTGGTACATCGCGTGCTTAAATATCAGATTCGCACTCACGGTATCCATTCCTGCGACCTCTACATAAGCACCCTTTTTTCGGAACTTAAACACGACCTTATCAAGCGCCTCAACCGACGTGTTATCTAGGAACGATGCATCCGATATATCGATCGTCACTAAAGAGGTGGCCTTGTCATAGTCAAATAGATCGACAAACGCATCTGAAGAAGCAAAAAAGACATGGCCTTTTACTCGATGGGTGGTGTGCAGTTCGTTAGTCACCACTTCATCAGATATAAAGACCATGGATTTGCTGGCATGCGCATAAAACAGAGCCGATAACACCACGCCAACCGCAACACCTATTGCGAGATTGTGAGTAAACACCACCACCGCCACGGTTGCTAGCATGGTTACATTGGTTGGGAGTGTGTGATCTTTAAGTTCAACAACAGAACGCCATGAAAACGTGCCGATTGAAACCATGATCATCACAGATACTAAAGCCGCCATCGGTATCAGCTTCAACCAATCAGAAACAAACACCACCATTAGCAACAAAACAACCCCAGCGATCATACTGGATAATCGGGTTAAGCCACCTGATTTGATGTTAATGATCGACTGACCGATCATCGCACCCCCCGCCATACCACCAAATAATGAGGCAACGATGTTCGCTACTCCCTGCCCTTTACACTCATTGTTTTTATTGCTTTCAGTATCGGTCAGATCATCGACTATGGTCGCTGTCATCAAAGATTCCAGTAAGCCAACCAGAGATAGAGCGATAGAATATGGCAGGATGGTTGCAAGCGTATCGAACGTGAATGGGATATTAGGAATCAAGAATACCGGCAGTGAATCCGGAAGCTTGCCCATATCGCCAATCGTTCTCACATCTAATCCGAACAACAAACTAATGATTGTCAGGGCAACAATAGCGACCAATGGAGAAGGTATTGCACGACCAAACTTGGGAAAATATGGAAGCAGATAAATGATCGCCAAACCCAAAGCGACTAACACGTAAACGCTCGAAGGGACGTTGATCAACTCAGGGAGCTGAGCCATAAATATAAGAATAGCGAGCGCGTTAACAAACCCAGTAATCACCGATTTGGAAACGAAATTCATCAGATTACCAAGCTTGAGGTATCCAGCCGCGATTTGAATGACGCCAGCAAGAAATGAAGCTGCGAGTAGATACTCTAGCCCGTGTTCTCTCACTAAGGTAACCATCAACAGCGCCATTGCGCCCGTTGCCCCAGAGATCATCCCCGGACGACTGCCAACCAAAGCGGTTACAACACAGATACAGAAAGAAGCATAAAGCCCTACTTTAGGGTCGACGCCTGCGATAATTGAAAATGCGATGGCTTCAGGGATCAATGCGAGTGCAACCACAATCCCAGATAATGAATCTCCTTTAACGTTTGGTAACCAGTGTTTTTTTAAATAATTAAGCATGTAATTCTCTTTTACTTGTACAGCCAGTCCTGCCTTGTTGAGACATAATTTGATCGACTGTTTTTCTTGAATGAGCGAGCGCTCGAAAAGTGCGGGTGTAGAGAGAATGCAGGGGTTAAGGCGGCGTAATTAACACGTGAACATTAAACTCCTTTAGTGGGTGGTTGTTTAGTAGAACGAAATCAACACCTGTGCTTTTTTTTATCGCGTTTGTCCTACACAGGTCAGAATGGCTGACAATATAGAGTGAGTGCCACTTTAATCACACGACCAATATTGCAAACAAAGGTTTCGAATATTAACGCTTCTTAATCCGGCCAAAAACCGCTAGCGGACTCGATTTCAGCCAGCTCTATGTTGTAATCAACTTCAGTTCATGTCATTTCAATCACTCTGCTCACATCGATTTACAAGGTATTGAAGAATACTTAACCATTAGCGCTAGCGCACCTCCTTAGCACTCAAACAAATACCAAACAGAAAGCCAAATCGAACAAAAAACACACCCTAAAAGGTATTTCTGCTCAGTAGACACAATATTTCTTTCACCAAGCAAGAATAAAGGTTGAAGCTGTCGGTATGACAGGTAATATGTTCAATCGATTTAAAAAGTTTATACAACTTAATGTTTCGGCTAATTATTGTGCAAATGTATGTTTATTTGCAGCAATGCCAGAGACTTTGAGTTGAATTTGTCCCTCAATGGAGAATGAAATCAACATGACTTACGCGCCTGTAACAGACGTACTTGGCGGCAAGCTAGCGGTAGACAGTGAAGTAACTGTTCGCGGCTGGATCCGTTCACGTCGTGATTCCAAAGCTGGAATCTCTTTCCTTGCCATTTATGACGGCTCTTGTTTCGACCCGATTCAGGCCGTGGTTCCTAATAATCTTAATAATTACGAAGACGAAGTATTAAAGCTAACAACTGGCTGCTCTGTTGAAGTAACAGGTAAGATTGTTGAGTCTCCTGCGAAAGGTCAAGACTTCGAACTAGCAGCAACTGACGTTAAAGTTGTAGGCTGGGTTGAAGACGCTGACACTTACCCAATGGCTAAGACACGTCACTCTATCGAATACCTTCGTGAAGTTGCTCACCTACGCCCACGTACGAACGTGATCGGCGCAGTAGCACGTGTACGTAACTGTCTATCTCAAGCGATTCACCGTTTCTACCACGAGCAAGGTTTCTTCTGGACTTCAGCTCCGCTTATCACTGCATCTGATGCAGAAGGCGCTGGTGAAATGTTCCGCGTATCGACGCTAGACATGGAAAACCTACCTCGCACTGACGAAGGCAAAGTTGACTTCAATGAAGATTTCTTCGGTAAAGAAACTTTCCTAACAGTATCTGGCCAACTTAATGCTGAAGCTTACGCTTGTGCACTAAGCAAGGTTTACACGTTCGGTCCTACGTTCCGTGCTGAAAACTCAAACACAAGCCGCCACCTAGCTGAGTTCTGGATGGTTGAGCCTGAAGTTGCATTTGCAGACCTTGACGATGTAGCGAAACTGGCTGAAGACATGCTTAAGTACGTTTTCGCTGCTGTTCTTGAAGAGCGCCGCGACGACCTTGAGTTCTTCGCTTCTCGCATCGACAAAGAAGCAATCACTCGTCTAGAGCAATTCGTAGACGCTGATTTCGCACAAGTTGACTACACTGACGCAATCCAAATCCTACTAGATTCTGGTAAGAAATTTGAATTCGACGTTGAGTGGGGCATCGACATGTCTTCTGAGCATGAGCGTTACCTAGCTGAAGAGCACTTCAAAGCGCCTGTTATCGTTAAGAACTACCCGAAAGACATCAAAGCTTTCTACATGCGCTTAAACGACGACGGCAAAACAGTTGCGGCAATGGACGTACTAGCACCAGGCATCGGTGAAATCATCGGTGGTGCACAACGTGAAGAGCGTCTAGACATTCTAGACGAGCGCATGATTGGTATGGGTATCGACCCTGAGCACATGAGCTGGTACCGCGACCTACGTAAATACGGCACAGTGCCTCACGCTGGCTTCGGTCTTGGCTTTGAGCGTCTAGTGTCTTACGTAACAGGTATGGGCAACGTTCGTGACGTTATCCCGTTCCCACGTACACCACGCTCTGCTAACTTCTAATCTCAGCTTTCTTCTTTCAGAGAAGTCAGTATAGATAGATAGATAGATAATTAAATAAATAAAAACCTCCGTATATACGGAGGTTTTTTTATTCCCCGAGATTATTTCCGTTACCCACAACCTCCCTTCCCCACCCACAAATTCTCCTGCGTATTCTCGATTCAAAAGCGGTTAGACGTGAAGATAACAAATCAACAAATCAACAAATCAACAAATCAACAAATCAACAAATCAACAAACCAAAATCATATAGTTAAGCACTGTAATTTTATGTAATGAACACCTGACAAAGTCATACAGTATTGATGTCCTGTATAAATTATTCTTCTTACTAATTAATTTGTGAATATAAATTTTTAGGGACCCCAATGAAAACAAGCATTTTATCTGCAGCTCTACTAATCACTTTAACTGGATGTGGCGGAGGAGGCTCATCGACTCCCGCGAAAAAACCAACAGTTAAGCCAACGCAAAAGCCAGTGGTATTTATCTCTAAATGTTCGCAACCCTTACAAGGGGATACAGCCTTAACCTTCAAGATTAAGGGTACAATAGCGAGTGTCAATGGCGTTGCATGTAGTGGTAGCCCCAAAGCATTTGACGATATGATCAAAGTTCACCCGAATACAAAAACGCTGAACTTCATCGATATGGGTGGCTCTATGAATGATGATGCCAACATTCAACTAGCGTACAAAGTAAGAGCGAAAAAATTAGACACGTACATTAGCTCTATTGGACATGTCGCTTCGGGGGGAACTGACCTTTTCGCTGCGGGTGTGAAAAGAACGATTGAACCAGGTGCTCGATTAGGCGTTCACTCATGGGCACAAGGGTCTTTACAAGGGGCTTCATTGCCTGTTGGTCATAGTGAGCATAAACCCTACATTGATTATTATAAAAAGATGGGATTACCAGATCCGAGCGGCTTCTACTGGTTTACACTGAAAGCTGCTCCGGCTCAAGGAATGCATTATATGACTCCTGCTGAAGTATCTAAGTATGGTTTGGCGTCTGTAATGACGGGTGTTACAAAAGACCTACGAGCAAATTACACTCCTAAAAACAGCCTTTTGAACAACAACCTGTTAGACGTTGTTAGTGATAGTCTGAAAGCTGTAGCCGTTGAAAACCACGTAAGAAGCAGTGTCTATGTGCTCGACCATGTCTCCACACTTCTATTTAAGCATTTCAATGTATCAAATAGAGACGAGTTAATCACTTACATAAAGCTCAATGGGAAACTCGACCCCGTAACGAAATCTTACGTCTTCGCAGCCACGTCAGACAAACCTGCGACGATCTATAACTCAAACAAAGATGTAATTCATTCATCTTACAGCTCCAATAGTAAGTATAAGATCCAAGCTAAACCTTTAATTGAAACTGGCTTGACGATACAAGACTATGGCGTCGAAGACACAACAACAAGTGTTCAAGTCGTATTAAATAGAAGTGATGTCAAAGTTACCGTAGGAAGTGAAGAGTTTTCTCTAACCAAAGCCTCTTCAACAAATAAAATAAACCATTGCAAAATGGATAGTGCAGCGAATTCATCAGGTCACTTAGTAACGATTGCAAACTGTACAGAAAGCCGCCTTCAAGGTGACGTGGTACAATTGGTGAATTACAAGCGAACGACAAAAACACCCTTAATTGGTGGAACTCCCTCAGTAAAGAACTCCATTACTAAGACTTCGAACTTTGAATTCAATGCTAAGCAAAGTACGCTAATTACTAAGTAATTTTACAATGTGTAAAAAAAGCCCTACTTAACATAAGTAGGGCTTCCTTTTTATTTATTGCGCTTAAGTTTCATTTAAGCTGTCCAGACTAAATTAGTCAGCCTTGCGTACCAAAAAGTGATCGAGCATAATTTTTTCACCTGTACTTTGAAGAGGCTTAAATTCAATGACTAACTGATCGCCTTTCTGTTCAAATGCATTCACTTTCAAAAACAGACTTTCTTTGTCCGCTTTAATGTTATGAGCGACCTGACGACCATTAACAAACACATCAAATGCAGGCGCTTTAGAATTTACAGGTATCACTGTTTCAAAAGTGTACTTTTCCCCTTCTATCGCATAAGCGGTGTTATAAATACCACCATCCGCCGTCCAGTAAGTGCCATTGAAATCCATACTATCCGCGTTCCAATAGCTGTAAAATGCATGCAGATTTTCAATATCGTTCTGAGTTGTTGACGTCCACTTTGCGTCAGAGAGGTTTACTGGTTTCGTGTAACTAAAGCCATGATCTCTCATATCTTTATTTAACGAATCTAATCTTCCCAAAACATCATCGAAGGTATCTTGCCAACCAAGCTCACCATAATATTGAAGCCCTATCTCCCCAATAATATAAAACTCACCATCTCTCTCAATCGTGATACCAGAGCCTGAATCCCCATGGATAATTAACCACTGCAAGTTACTTTGAGGCATGATCACTGGGTCATATTTGTACTCAGCTAACCATTTTTTGTCTGTGTCGTTGTACTTAACAAACTTTTTGCCACCATTACGTCCGTTATAGTTGCCAAAGCCAACGCTATTTACTTCATAGACTTCTGAATGATCAAACATCCCTTTCTCGGGCAACTTCGCCGGCTTGATACCGGTGATAGGCGTATCTAAGCGCACCAAAGCGAAGTCGTAAATACCATCGGTAAATTCATACTCCCCCCACTCACCATCAGGGTCAGTAGTCGCACGTGACGTATGAACAACATTGTACTTACCATTCTTATCTTTTTCATAAGAAGAACAAGTTACCGCATTTTCATATCCTTCACTTTTTGAACCTGACACATGATTTGCTGTGATAACCCAATACGGGTCGATTAAAGTGGCCGACCCTGCATTCATGTGGCAAGCAAAATCAAATTGAGTTTGTAAGGCAAACGCTTTGTGTTGAGTAACCGAGCGATCCATCTTGCCTATGCCCGCCTGCGCTGAAAAAGTAGCAACGATCGCTGATGCCAAAATAATTTTTTTCATGTTACTGAGCCTCTCTCAATTGGATAGCTTCAATAGCGTGGTAACCCTGTCTAGCTTCAAAGTCGAACTGTCTATGTTGACGTGTATAAGTGATTTCGACGATATCATCAGGAGATTGGGATTCGAAAACTATCGTATTTTTGACACTGGTCATGTGAAAGGAGATATCATTTTTAATAGTGATACATTGCTTTTTAACACATGCGGTTACATCAGCAGAAGAGAGCCAATTGTGTGTATAAAGCTCTACAGAAAATCGCCCGCCTTTACCTGGCTGAACGTCAAAAGAGAAACCACTAGTGCCGACAAGTAAACCAGAGAAAGCTAGCTCTTGGTTGTAATCTGTAGAATCACCACCCTGCCAGTAATAACGGTTACCAATTGCGTTTTTGGTCTCTGAATTAGAAACTTGTCGTAATTCACCAATAACGTTTACGTCACCAATTAAAGCACTATTGGGTTTATCTTTTCTTTGATGCTCTCCATACAAGAAAACCCAATCTAAACCGTTCAAGTCAACGTCTCTTGCGTAACGATACTTGCCATCATTAAGTTCATAACCGATGAACTCACTAGCGATCGACAAAGTATCTGTACCAATTTCTGAAACATTACTTAATTTATTTAAATCGACCTCAACCTCACTGGCCGCTGCATTGGTTGTTAGCAATGCCAACATGCAGAGGTTCAATTTTGCACATTTTAATCTCATATTTTCGCCTCAGTATTAGTTCCAAGTAATTGTAGGCTAAAGATAAGTTGAAAATGTAAGGTGCTGTAAGGGCTTTGTTCATCACGATTCAAACCTCACCGACTGATAGTTGGCACGAATAACTATAAACCCAACCATACCAATAGTTAATGATGATAAATGGCGTTTGCCAAGCTTTTGACTAAAGGTGATTTACTTTCCAAGTAGTGACTCGACGCTCCTTACATATGCTTACAATAGGTATGGATAGTAATTGTATGTCATTAAGAATTTTTATTTCACGACGATAACAGCGATACCTATGCAAGTTCGTTTCATGTATACAACGAAAAAGCCCCACCAAATCATGGAGGGGCTCTGAAAGATCATTTTTGTGTACTCAAAAACTTAGTCGACATCTTGGTCGATAGCGTATTTTATCGCGAGACCGCAGATTGCCATCATAACGAAT
The DNA here is from genome assembly GCF_041466065.1 of Vibrio sp. 10N.239.312.C11. NCBI lineage: Bacteria > Pseudomonadati > Pseudomonadota > Gammaproteobacteria > Vibrionales > Vibrionaceae > Vibrio > Vibrio sp. 10N.239.312.C11. The sequence goes on along the minus strand of NZ_JBFSRZ010000044.1, from coordinate 31,897 downwards.
GGGATGGCGGCAGTCGTGTATTCTGCCCATGCCATATCAGCGAATGCTTTTGCCAGTAGTACGTGGCCGAGGATTAACAGAAGTGCACACACAATAGCAACGATAATCAACTTAACTTCGTTACCCATAGTCATTTTCAACATAACGGTATCTCCAATATTTGGTCTATCGATATTGAATCACAACTCGTTGGTCAAGAAGGCGTACAGTTGCATCGGAATCAGTCCGTACAGTTGGAATCATTGTCTTTTTTATGAGTGACTTACGGTTTTACGAGTGCGTAAGTTGATGCGCAAGTTTACCAAGTAAGAGCAGCGCTTGCTCTTTCTCTGCTGTGAGTTCATAAGAGAAGTTCAATCTGATCGCGTTATCTACTCTGCCCTGCTCACTAAACAGATCGCCTGAAGCGACGCTGATCCCCTGAGCAATTGCGAGTTGATGGAATTGTTGGCTATCGAAGTGAGGAGAGAACCGTACCCACACGAAGTAACCACCAGCAGGGTCTTCTATCTCGATGGAATGTGGGAAATATTGCTTAATGACCTCTATAAATCGCTTTTTTCTCATTAGAAGATTTTTACGCAATTTACGAAGGTGATTGTCGTAGCTTTCGTGTGTCAAGAAGTGCGCGACGCCAAGCTGCACAGGAGCACTACTCGACAGCGTAGAAAGAAGCTGAAGTTTTTGAATCGCATCATTAAAACGCGAACTCACCACCCAACCAACACGATAGCCAGGACATAAACTCTTAGAGTAAGAGCCGCATAGCAACACTGAGTCTGTTTTATCAAATGCTTTTAGCGGTTTAGGTTTATACCCTTCGAAATATAGGTCGCCGTAAACATCATCTTCGATAATATAAGTCTTGTATTGTTCAGCAACCTCAACCACTCGGCGCTTCGCATCTTCAGACAAACTTGTCCCTGTCGGGTTTTGAAACGTCGTCATCAGCCAACACGCTTTCACATCCTGGTTTTGTAGTGCGCTTTCAAACTGCTCAATATTCAATCCATTGATTGGACAAACATCCACTTCGATAGGGTTGAGTCCTAACCTCTCGACAGCTTGCAGAGCACCATAGAAAGCGGGAGATTCAATCACAACGTAGTCACCGGGCTTGGTTACAGTTTGAAGGCTCAAGTTAAGCGCTTCCATCGCACCAGAAGTAATCACGATATCTTGATGGTTGACGGTAATACCTTGCTGCAGGTAACGTTGAGCGATTTGTCTTCTTAGGGACTCACTGCCCGGTGGCAGATTATTGATCACACTAGCACCTGTCATCTTCCTTCCCGCACTGGCGAGGTTTCGAGTCAAGGTAGGCAAAGGAAAAAGGTCAGGATCTGGGAATGCTGATCCAAAAGGAATAACCCCCTCTGCCGAACTCGATTTCAAAAAGTCGAATAAGCGATCATTAATGGCTTTCTTTTTGTGTACTAACGGCTGTTCATAATCAACGCCGTCCACACGTGGTGCAACAAAGTAGCCCGACTGAGGCTTAGCGATGATCCACCCTTCGCTTTCTAACAATTGGTAGGCTTGTAAGACAGTACTATTGCTGACGCTGTAATTGCGACAACTCATGCGGACGGAAGGGATCTTTTCTCCTGAACGCCACGTGTTGTTCGCTATCTGAGTTCGAATATCCTTTGCAAGCTCTTCATAACGCGCCATCTAATTGTACTACCTAGAGAAATTCTAATAAGCCTGAGATTTTATCACTAACGTTAACAACTATTGCTGCTATCCATATGATTGAGCCTAATTTCTATAATAGTGTGAATTGGTTCACAGATAACTTTGTATGCTTTGCTAAGTTTGTAACCAAGGCGAGAGCCAAGTTCGTTCTACGCCTCTATAATTTGATGTAATCCAAAAAACATGCGAGATAAAAATGAAAAAAATAGAAGCAGACCAGTTAAGTTATAAAGGAGAGTCAAACGGTGTTCATAGTTGGACAACACCGAGTGGCCAGCCATATTACTGGCACCCAGACTGGCTCCATATCGCTGAAGATGCAACAGGCTCACATCCAAAACAGGAGATCGACGTCGATCAAGACCAAGCACCAACTGAGAAACACGCGGTGTCTGCTATTCTGAAACACCTAAACCAATGGGCATCAGACAAACTAGCATCTCACCCAGACATTGAAACCAACTCAATTGAATCTGAAATCAATCTGAAAAAGTAATTTGATTAGAGGTAAGTAGTCGTCAATCACTCTCGACTTTACTCAAATATATCGACTGAATAGTCTCGTATTTCAACCGGGACTATTCAAGTGTCTTCATAAAAACTGCCGTAATAACACCCATATAGCTAACAATTATCTAACACAAACCAATTTTTTGTATCATTCAACAAAAGCTATCGATAGAATCCCCGACCTTATTCACACTCGCTATACTAGCCATACATACCTACCAACCTCGTGAATTAATACACAAAATACGTATTCGTAAACTTAGGAATAGTTGCGAGACCTTAAGATGAAAATGAACAAAGGCTTATCGATGGATACTTCAAATTACAATCAATCGCTAACGACTCAATTATACGTCATCGCTGGCGTGCTATTTGGCACCTACGGCAGTCGGGTATGCCCGATGCTCGAAAGCTTAACGACGTTAGAAATTTTCACCCAAGTCAGTAGTGTCTTTATCTTATTGTGGCTAGCGCGTCATTATTTGCTATCGCAACACACCTTAGTCAAACAAGGTCGATTTGCACAACTCGATACTATGTTGTTCTTTGCCGCGAGTATTCCTTTCGCGCTCTACTACAACCTAAGCTACGACTTCACGATAGACAGTAACTTGAAAGTGCTGTTTGGCATGAGTCTATTCGGTTTCTTTACCGGTACCATTCTTCAACTGAAAGCGAAGCTTAGCCAAATAGATGAAATGGAGATGACTGGGCAATTTGACTTCCACCTGATGGGTGAAAGAAGTTCACTGGTTAAACAAATGATTGGTTTGGTCATCGTGCTTCTGGTAACACTGACCACCATGCTGACTATGGTGGCCGTCAAAGACATCTTCTGGCTAGAACACAACCCCGGTCGTTTGCTAGATGGTACGGGCAAGATCAGCGTGATCAAAGAGTTCATTTATTTGGCGGTTGTACTAGGTGGATACGCGATAACCATCATGACTCTATGGAGCCAGCTGATTAAACGTATTCTTCTAAGCCAAGAGCACGCATTAAGTAAAGTAACTAATGGTGAGCAAGGCGTTCGCTTACCTATATTCAGCTACAACGAGCTTGGGTCAATAGCATCTATGACCAATACCATGCTTGATAGCCTCGAAAACGCGCAACACGAAGTCAAAACCACACGTGACGTTGCGATTGTGAGCTTATCTGCGCTTGCTGAATCTCGAGACAATGAAACTGGCGCCCATATTTTACGAACTCAAGAATACGTAAAGGTACTCGCACTGGAGCTCAGCAAATCTGAAGCTCACGCGATCTTATTAACACCCAACTATATCGAGCTGCTTTATAAATCTGCCCCACTGCATGATGTAGGTAAGGTTGGAGTACCTGACAGTGTGCTGCTAAAACCGGGCAAACTGACGGATGAAGAGTTTGAGATAATGAAAGGTCACCCTGCTATTGGCGCCGAAGCGTTATCTATTGCAGAAAAGCAATTGGGAAGCAGTTCTTTCTTAAGAGTCGCGAAAGAGATTTCTCTCACTCACCACGAGAAATGGAACGGCAGCGGTTATCCCAACCAGCTGTCTGGGGAAGATATCCCTCTGTCCGGCCGCTTAATGGCATTGGCCGATGTTTATGACGCATTAATATCGAAGCGAGTCTACAAGCCAGCCTTTACTCATGAGCAAGCGAAACAGATTATCTTGGAAGGTAATGGGACCCATTTTGATCCGCAAGTTGTCCAAGCTTTTCTGGCCGTCGAACAAGAGTTCGTTTCAATTGCCGCGACCTACAAGGATGGAAAAAACATGCAAAGTGAACTTGAACGAGAAAGCTTTGTTGCTCAACCTGCTTAGTCTTTTCGAAAACCACTAACTATACAGGCTATACCGGTAACAGTAAGTTATTGGGTGCTACACAGCCGACAATAGTTATATAGGTTAGATCGCAGAGTGATTTTTTGAGTCAGCTTCATTCGAGTGTTAAGTTAAGCGAAACAGGAAGAGTGACTGAGTAAGATTCTATAAAAAACCAGCATATATATGCTGGTTTTTTTGGTTTAGAAGAAACACTATCTTAGTAGTTGCACACCACCAAGAGCTACACCTGGGTTCTTCCCTTTACTATCCAGATTTTCTACTTCATATACCCATTTTAGGGTCGTGGTATCGTCTGGTAAATCAACTTGGTGAATACCGTAGCGGCCTACCTTAGTGCCTCTAGGTACACTGACTGAAGAAGAACCGATAGAAGGTAAGCTAGACCACTGATTCCCTGATTTTGCTAACGCGCCATCAATAATATTGTCACCAACGCTATATGCCTTCCATACTTCAGTGCCATTCGCGAATAATTTAAGCGTACCTTTTGGTACGTCTTGAGCACCAGTCCAGCCTTTTCCAATAACAGCGGCTCTAAAACGAATGGCCTTCCAGCTTTGTCCGCTTTCAGCTGTAACTGACACTTCAGGCTTTTTATCTTCACCACCAAGGTAGAGGTGACCTTCCCAGTTAGTGATATCGGCAGGGTTTTGTGTCCAACTATGATTAAATTGGTCAGTTGTATTGCCATCATCCCAACCAAACAGACAATCCCCATTCTTAGTGACTGTACATTGAGGGTAATTAGCACCAGAGTTTGCTTCAGCATAACTGAAAGATAAGTTCTGAATACCCGTTTTGAGTGAGTTACGAACAGACCATACTTTTCCGGTTTTACCATCAAAATCAATGCGCCAATATAAAACATCGCTTGCTGGGTCTAGATTGACAGTGTGCGAACCTGAAGCAGCAGAACTAGCACCTGATTGAACTTCTAACCAAGTGCTATTATCTGTACTGGTATACACTTTGTAAGCACTTGATTTAGATACTTTCCAAGTGAACTTATGGTTACCCTTGAATGGGAACGATTGTCCATTATATGGTCGCGGTGTATACGCATACTTTAAGCTATCATTAGCAAGCGCCACCATGTCACCATCAGACAAAGCAAATGAGCGCATCTCGATATTATCAACCAAGATATTACCTGCTTTTTGCTCAGACTTTATATTAGCTGTAGCATCTTTGCCTGCATCCATCCAAGGCTTAGAAATGATCAACCCTTGGCTTGTGCCCGCAGACAAACGGCTACCCGCCCCCCAAACACCCGCATAACCATCAGCCAACTCCATATCATCGCTTTCTTCTTTACTGCGACTGTAGTTGTTAACTAGCGTAGCTTGCTTTCCATTAACCCAAATAGAAACTTTTTGAGTGGTACGATCAACACGCACTGCGACAGTATTCCATTGACTGAGGTTAAGTGCCTCTTTGGTTGTAACAGACACCTTTCTAAGGTCACTTCCACCCGCATAAGCAGCAAGTTGACGCGAAATCATGAACCACTCTAGTGTTCCTTCGTTCGTTAACTTAAGTTGGAACCCATCAACCCAAATGCCCTTACTAACGAGATCAATTGGATGTTCTAGCTTGACTTTAGGTTTCACTTTGAGTGACAAAGTAAAATCGTCTTCACCGAAATCGAAATCATGTCCGTAGTGGAACTTATACTTATAAGATTCCTGAACATCGTTCTCTAGTAAGTTAGATTTTACTGACTCGTAAGCACCTAGTTTTAGTGTTTTCGAATTCGCGTAACCTTGGTTAACCCAAACTTCAGAAACTTCCTGCTTACTCGACTCTTTTACAACAGCAACTTGTCCTGCCAATCCTGTTTGAGCGTTCACCATCCATAAGTCATCAACAGGTGCGTCTTCAAAATCGAAACGAGCATATAGATCTGGAGTCGTAACCTTGACATGAACAACGTCACGATCGAACAGTTTCTTGCCATCAGTAATGATGTAGTGGAACTCATCCTCACCAATAAAGCCTTTTGGTGCTTTATAGGTGACTTTCCCATTTGTGATACTGAGCTCAGCACCTTGTGCCGAGTATTTATCAACGTTGTGGATAGAAATCTTATCGCCATTAGCATCTACGTCATTTTTCATGACATCTAATGCCGTCGTGCTATCACGTTTTATACTAAAGTGGTCAATTTTAGCCGAAGGAGGCAGAGGGTAATCCGCAGGTCCAACAAGATTTCTTCTTAGACGGTTATTTTTATAAATATTGAAATTGATATCGTCAACGTGCGCTTCACCACCTTGAATTCCGTGGCCTTCAGCAGAAGTACTATGCCCTGTGCCTAAGTAGTGCGCGGTTTCATGCAATACAACGCCATCAGCACCAATGATGTCACCTGGAGAGCGAACAATACTTCCGAAGTTTACACCTAGAATCCAGTTACCTTTCAGCCACAACATTCTATGTTTAAGGTCCCAACCTCGCGTTTTTCTTTGTTCATCCCACCATTTTATAGCAGCGACTCTAATGGGTTCATTCTCGTGTTGGTACCCCCAAGTCTTACAAGCGTCATGAGAAGCGCTTTTTTTACAAGTTTGGTAATGGTCGTCCAGATAGCCCCAAGTTTCTATCAACACATCATTGACAGAGAAACGTAACAAAGCATCTCGACTCAAAACATAATCAACCAAGTTAATGTAGTAATCGACGAGCACCATCGCATCATCCAAGTTGCTATCCGCTTCTTGAACAAACGCTTGGTAAGAGACATGAACTGCCACTTTTACTTTGTGCAGCTGAACTTGCGTTTTGTCTTTAGCAATTAAGTTATCTAAACCCGATGTTGGTGCACTCGGGTGCTCATCTACGGTTTTAATTGCTTTTTGCATGTTGTCTAAAATTGCAGACTGCGGCGTAACCGAAGCTAAGTTTTGAGCTGTTGCTGTTAGCTTCTTAGCGGAAAGACCGCTTATGATGTCCGCTTTTTCAATTGTCCATACTCTTTGACTACCACGGAACGCTGTCACATAGAGTTTATTTTTACTGGTCAGTGCGGCAATAACTTGCGTATTCTCATCACTGGTATCAACACCACGATAAACACGAATCGCTGGCGTATTAATAGTACTGGATGGTGCATTCCCATTAATACGGTGATCCCAAAGATATACTTTCATATCGGGCTCTCTGATCGAGTAACGATGGAGCTCTAACGTACGCTTTTTACCATTAACCGTAATTGCCACTGAAAGATCTGGGGGTGATGCTTTCGTAGGGTTGTAGACCATAGGTTTATGGCCTTCGTTTTTGCTATCTTTGCACCCACCAGCCATGACTACCGCTAGTACCACAAAACATAGACTCAGTATTTTATTCATTCTATGTGGTTCCCTTATATCGACCAGTCTAAAGATGAATAAAAACCATAGTAATAGCAATGAATTACGTTGAACAAAACAACGCCAACGTACAGCCTATCAAAGGACTGTCTTTCAAAAGGGAGCATGATTTAACTACGTAAATAAAAAAGCCCAGCGTACAAATACGCTGGGCTATTAAAGTTTAAAAGAAAAGTACTACCTTATTAGTTGTACGCCTCCTATAACGGCTCCGGGGGTCATTCCTTTGCTATCTAAGCGTGAGCTTTCATATTCCCATTTGAGCTGTGTGACATTTGCAGGGAGATCAATAAAGTGAACGCCATACATATCAGATTTCACTTTACGAGGTACACTTACTGAGTAAGTACCGATAGAAGGCAGTGACGCCCACTCTGTACCTGCTTTAGTCCAAACCTCATCACCGATATTATAAGCTTTCCATACTTCCTTCCCATTTGCATACAGCTTCAGTGTACCTGAAGGGTAATCGTCCGCACCGGTCCAACCTTTGCCCGCCGCAGCTGCTCGAAAACGAACACCAGACCACTCACCGGTTGGAGTATCAACTTGTAAGCTCAACGTTTTTTGTTTACCACCAAGATATATATGGCCTTCCCAGTTAGTAGTCCCGCCGTTGTCAATTGTCCAAGTATTACCATATAAGTCGTTATAACCATTTTGCGTTGCTGGCCAACCAAATAAGCAGGTTACACCTGATTTGACTTCACAATCAGGTATTGCGGCACCGTTACTAATTTCAGAGTGACTGAATGCGACTTCTTGACGACCATTAACTAGATTATTTCGAACCGACCACACTTCGCCGACAGAACCGTTCACGTCGACACGCCAATAAAGCGCCTCATCGGAGGCATTGAGCGCGACAGTATGTGAACCCGAACTACCATTACCAATTTTTTCAGTAGACCAAGACTTTCCATCACGGCTAATCATTAACTTGTAAGCCGATGACTTAGACAATTTCCAGCTCAGTGTTTTGCTTCCTGAGAAAGCAATGCCTTCACCATTATATGGACGCGGTGCATAAGGATACACATAATTGTTGTTGGTCAATTTTGATATCTGATCATCTGTAAGTGCAAATGACCTCAACTCTACGTTATCGATACGCAAATAGCGGCTCTGGCTTTTTTGTAACTCCTGCTTGTGTACTTCGTCCGTATCCCACCATGCTTGCCCGATAGTCAAACCTTGACTGATACTTGACGCTCTTCGGCTACCTCCGCCCCATAAACCAGCATAACCTTTAGGAAGATTAACCTCATTTTGCGCTTCATCGACAAGCGACTGTTTAACCCCATCAACCCATAAGCTTGCTTGATTCGTTGTTCGGTCAACTCGCACAGCAATTGCATGCCATGCGCTATCAGCAGGTAAAGGTGACTCCGTCGTCATTGTTACAATGCGGTAATCAGTACCGCCTTTATGCATAGCGTATTGACGAGACTTCATGTACCACTTTAGTTTTCCATCTTTCAGTAGTCGTAAGTGGTAGCCTTCTCTCTCCATTCCACGGTTAACCAAATTAATGTCATGAGGAAGTCTAGTTCCAACTTTCACTTTCAATGAAACCGTGAAGCTATCATCACCGAGATCAAATGCATGACCGTAATGAGTATTATATTTAAACGACTCAGGTACATCGTATTTGCTTTTGATTGACCTTACCGCTTCATGAGCGCCCAGCGTTAATGTCTTTCCATAGGAATCGTTAGTCACTGATTGTGAGTAATCAACCCAGACATCCTTCCCTGAACGCCAATCACGACTAACATGAAGCTGACTTGCTAGTCCGGTCTGTTCGTTAGGAATCCAAAAATCTTCAATCGCGCTTTCAAATCCGAATCTAGCGTACAAACCAGGGCTTGTTACTCTTAAATGAACCTCTTCACGATCATACAATTGTTTTCCATGATGCTTAGTTGAGTCAGTGATTTGATAAAAGAACGAATCTTCTCCCACAAACCCTTTCGGTGGGGTATAGACCAGTTTATCTCCGACGATCTTAACTTGACCGCCTTGAACGGTAAGCGAGTCCACTTTATTTATCGATATCGAATCACCATTTGCATCAAAGTCATTTTTCAACACATCTAATGTTTTCGCTGTATCACGCAACACACCAAAGTGATCAATTTTAGCCGATGGGGGTAACGGGTAATCAGCAGGGCCAACAATCGCTCGTCTGGCTACACGGTTTTTGTAACCGACTAAACCAATATCTCCCACGTGCGCTTCACCACCTTGTGAGGTTTCTTCCTCGCCACCAGTATGGTGCCCCGTACCTAAATAGTGTGAGGTTTCGTGTAAAACAACACCATCCGCTTGAATCAATTGACCCATCGAGCGAACATAAGATCCCCAGTTCACACCAACAACCCCACTGCCTACCAAATCAATCATGCGATGTCGAACATCCCAATGGCGCGTTTTTCTTTGGGCATCCACCCAACGTCGTGTTGCGTTTTTAATTGAGGTATTCTCATTTTGGTAACCCCAGTCTTTACATCTATCGTGACTGCTACTCTTTATACAGTTATTGTAGTGACTCCTTAAATGCCCCCATGTTTCAATAAGAACATCTTGCATAGAGAATCGAATTAACGCATCACGACTATACACATAGTCCACTAAGTTTATGTAGTAATCAGCTAAAACCATAGCATCATCAAAGTTACCGTCAGCTTGCTCTTTAAAAGTCTGGTAACTAATTTGAACAAATGCATTTATCTTACTCAGTTTAATGTCTGACATATTTGTTGGTAAGATATTGTCTAGACCCGAAACTGGGTTATCCGGATTTTTGTCTATTGGCTTAATCGACTTCTGAACCGCATCTAATATACTGTTTTGTCGAGACACAGAAGAAAAGCTAGACTTCAGCGGTTGGATAGTACCCGCTGATTTACCACCAGTTACCGCTGCACCCTTGATCGACCAAACTCGGTGGCTACCACGAAAAGCAGTTACATATAATTTATTTTTAGTGGTAAGAGCCGCTATAACTTGAGTATTCTCATCACTCGTATCAACGCCTCGGTAAACACGAATGTCCGGAGTTTTAATAGTACTCGAAGGGGCGTTCCCGTTAATACGATGATCCCATAGATATACTTTCATATCGGGCTCACGAATAGAGTAACGATTCAGCTCTAACGTACGCTTTTTTCCATTAACAATAATTTCAACAGAAAGCTCTGACGGTGATGCTTTCGTTGGCTTATAGACCATAGGTTTATGGCCTTCATTTTTGCTATCTTTACAGCCCCCAGCAGTGACCACTGCTAAAGCCACGAAAAACAGACTCAGTGTTTTCTTCATTCTAAAGAGTTCCTTCATGTTTACCGCCCTAAACATGAACAAAAACAACATTGTTAGCAATGAATTACGTTAAACAAAACCGCATCGACGCACAGTCATTTCAAATGGAAATGCCGAAAAATTCCATAAATCAAATTTTCGAAGCTGTTGGTTATAAATCGTTTTAATAAATTCTAGGTTTTGAGTTGTAACAACCTTGTATGAAAGGTATAAATACCGGAGTTATTATTACCTCCCTCTCAATTGACATGGATGAAGATTATGTTTGAAAAAGTGTTAGCAGCTCCCGCCGATCCTATTCTCGGCCTTACTGAAGAATTTAAAAAAGACTCTCGTGAAGAGAAAATTAACCTTGGTGTTGGCATCTACAAAAATGAAGAAGGTCAAACGCCAGTACTTAAAACAGTAAAGAAAGCAGAAGCTGCACTTCTTGAAAACGAAAAAACCAAATCTTACCTAACGATTGAAGGTACCGCTGAATACGGTCTAGCGGTTCAGAAACTGCTTTTCGGTTCAGATGCAGAGATCGTAACGTCTCAACGCGCTAAAACAGCACAAGCTCCAGGTGGTACAGGTGCACTTCGCGTAGCGGGTGAATTCATCAAGCGCCAACTGGGTGACGTGAAAATCTGGATCAGTAACCCAACTTGGGCTAACCACAACGGCGTTTTCGCTGCTGCCGGTATCGAAACAGCTCAATACAGCTACTACAACGCTGAAACCAAAGACAAAGACTTCGCAGGCATGGTTGCTGACCTAGAGAAAGCTTCTGAAGGCGACATCGTTCTTCTTCACGGCTGCTGTCATAACCCAACAGGCATCGACCCAACAACTGAAGAGTGGGAAGTACTTGCTAAGCTAGTTGCTGAGAAGAAACTGCTTCCTCTATTCGATTTTGCCTACCAAGGTTTTGCTAAAGGTGTTGAAGAAGATGCAGCTGGCCTGCGCATTTTTGCTCAATACAACAAAGAGATTCTTGTTGCTAGCTCGTTCTCTAAGAACTTCGGCTTGTACAACGAGCGTGTGGGTGCATTCACTCTGGTTGCAGAATCTGCAGACGTAGCAACAACAGCGTTCTCTCAAGTTAAGAGCATCATCCGCTCTATCTACTCTAACCCACCAGCGCACGGCAGTGCTGTCGTTACTCACATCCTTGGTGATGCTGATCTACGTGCTGAATGGGAAGCAGAAGTAGCAGAAATGCGTGACCGTATCCAAGAGATGCGCGAGCTATTCGTAACGACACTGAAATCTGAAGGTGTTGATGCAGACTTCACATTCATCGAGCGCCAAAACGGCATGTTCTCTTTCTCTGGTTTAAGCAAAGAGCAAGTAACTCGCCTGAAAGACGAATTCGCTATCTACATTGTCGGTTCTGGCCGTATCAGCGTAGCGGGCATGACGAAGTCAAATATGGGTCCTCTATGTAAAGGTATCGCTGCGGTTCTTTAATCGAAAAAGAAACCTGCACTTGCAGACCAATAGATATGCAAAAGCCAGCTATTAAGCTGGCTTTTTTGTGTCTGTCTCCTTTATATGTCAGTTTTTAAGACGCTTAGTCTATATATCGCTAACTAATACTCTAGGAAGAACTCTACACCTAGCTCGTTAGTGCGTTCACTACGAATCTTACCTTCGCCATTTCTGTGTTGATAAGAGCCACCAATCGCAAACTTGTTGGTCACGAGATAACGTAAACCCACGTGGTAAATTTCTTCATCAAACAAGTCACTTCGGTTCACTTGCACACTACCGTTAGCAATCCAACGTTTCGCAAAGCCATAGTTGAGTTCGGCTTTTATCCCTTGGATAAACTCCGAGTCTGACGAGCGAGTAATGTTAGTTCCATTATCTTCGACTTCCCCCTTAGTAATACCAAGCAGGTAGTAAGCCACTATATCTAGATCTCGCTTAATACTGTAACGGTACCCAATGCCCGGCATAAGGGTATCCATTCGAGTTGTTGATTCATCTGGGTGAATGAAACGAGCACTGTAGTCACCCAACAATAGCCAATCATCCGATATCGCATAGCTGATACCTAATCCATAAGATGATGCATTGTTATTGCTGCCTGCATCTTCATTCAAACTTCCCGAATGAGCGGTGGCGTATATATGGTCATAATCAAGAATATCCACACTGTGAGTTTCGGCCCACGAACTTGAAGAAAACATAAAAATTGCAGACACTAAACTAAGTTTCCACTTCGGCATTCCTATCATCCTTTAACTGTCACCCTATTATTTGAAAGATTAGTCTATCCCTAAGACTTTAAAAAGGTTTTAGCTCACAGATTGATTTGTGACGGCAAAATATTATCAAATGTTGTACCATGAAATCATACAAACCAATGGATGATCATTATGGATGCTGAGTTATTAGAGATTCAAAACTTTCTGGCACAATACCCCCCTTTCACAGAACTCCCAGAGGAGATGTTGGCGAAAGTGACCAGTAGCGTCGAAATTTCTTATTACCGCCAAGATACCCCTATCATTCACTTTGGTGATCAGATTAACGACCTTTACATTGTTCGAAGCGGCGAAGTAGAAGTCTATCGTCGTAAAGGTGAGCTCTATAACCGGCTGGATGAGGGACACTTATTTGGCCAAATGGGGCTACTCACCAACAATAAAGTTCGCTTCCCGGTAAAAGCAACAGAAGACACCCTACTCTACTGTATCCCTGAACCTATTTTCCAAGAACTCTACGACAACTATGATTCATTCGCTGACTTTGTCGAAGTAGAAGATAATGCGCGACTGCGTCAGGCTAACTCAGACAGCAACGACGCTAACGATCTAACCACGTCAAAGGTAAAGACGCTGCTGACTAGCGAAGCGCCAATGATCGAAAAAACACGAACCATCCAACAAGCTGCTACCATGATGGCACAAGATAATGTTTCATCTTTGCTGATCATCGACCCGGATATTGTCGAAGATGATGAAGACGATTCGACGCCCGTTATTGGCATCATTACCGACCGTGATCTGTGTACCCGAGTTTTAGCAGAAGGACTCGATCCATCGGATGAAGTATCAAGTGTAATGACAGCAGAGGTTATCTCGCTCGATCATAATGCCTATGTCTACGAAGCTATGATGACCATGCTTCGCTACAACGTGCATCACCTACCAGTACTAAAAGACAAGAAGCCTATTGGTATTATTGAAGCGACCGATATTGTACGTTACGAGTCTCAAAACTCGCTGTTATTGGTAAGCAGCATCTTCCAGCAACAAAGTATCGAAGACCTAAAAGTCCTTTCTGAGCAAGTAAAAGACAGCTTTGTGCGCTTGGTTAACGAAGACGCCAACGCCCACATGGTGGGTACCGCAATGTCGGTAATTGGCCGTAGCTTTAAACAACGAATTATTGAATTAGCCGAAGATAAACTCGGTAAAGCGCCGATCCCTTATTGTTTCCTCGCGCTCGGCTCGATGGGGCGTGATGAGCAGCTGCTCGTTACTGACCAAGACAACGCAATTATTCTTGATGATACCTACGATGAGAAAAAGCACGGTAAGTACTTTGAAGAGCTATCGACCTTCATTTGTGATGGCTTAGACCAATGTGGCTATGTGTACTGTACCGGTGACATCATGGCCACTAACCCAACTTGGCGTATGACACGTCGACAATGGGAAGAATGCTTCGCCGATTGGATTGATGATCCAAACCCGAAAGCACTGCTGAACGCCTCTATCTTCTTTGATTTAGATGGGGTTTATGGTCGCTTAAAATGGGCAGAACAGTTAAATAGCTTTATTGTAAGACGTGCGCGTAAGAACAACCGCTTCTTGGCGTGTCTTGCTCGCAACGCACTCAACCGAACACCGCCTCTGGGTTTCTTTAAAGATTTCGTAATGGAGAAAGATGGTCGTCATAACAACTCGATCAACCTTAAACGTCGTGGTACCGCGCCACTTGCCGATCTAATCCGCGTTCACTCTTTAGCAGTTGCATCTCGCTCTAAGAACTCATTCGAACGTTTAGATGACATTATCGACGCAGGTATTTTGCCAAAAGGTCGAGCTCAAGACTTGAAAGATGCGATGGAATTTATCTCCTTAGTTCGTATTCGCCACCAAGCACACGATGTCGACAACAACATCGAACCGGATAACAACATCGAACCAGAGAACCTTTCTGACTTCGAGCGACGTAATCTAAAGGATGCATTCCAAATATTAAGCAATGCACAGAACTTTCTTAAGTTCCGTTATCAAGCCAGCAATAAGTTTAAGTAGGTGCTATGAACAAACTATTCAGATCACCTGCAGTCGATTGGCCATTTAAGTTTGCTCAGAAATTGGAACGAGCGAGAGACGAGCGCTTAAAGCAATTTTATAGCCAGCCTCTTCCTGCACCTGATACGCCATTATCAGAAGTGACTTTCTTAGCTGTCGACTTTGAGACAACGGGTTTAAACCCAAACAAAGATGGCATCATTACCATTGGTCTAGTTCCGTTTACGCTAAATCGAATCTACCTAAGACAAGCCAAGCACTGGACCCTGAGACCAAAGCAGAAATTGGAAGAAGACTCGGTTGTTATCCATGGCATCACTCACAACGACATCATTGATGCGCCAGACTTAAGTGAAGTATTAGATGAGATCTTAGAATCAATGGGCGGCCATATCCCAGTCGTTCATTATCGCCGCATCGAGCGTGATTTCTTGGATAACGCGTTGAAGGTCAGATTAGGTGAAGGAATTGAGTTTCCAGTCCTCGACACGCTCGAGATTGAATCTCAAATCCAAAACAAACTGGCCGGCGGTCTATGGAATAAGCTAAAAGGTAAGAAGCCTGCGTCAGTAAGGCTTGGTCAGAGCCGTCGTAGATACCACTTGCCTGACTATACTCCGCATCATGCGTTAACTGATGCGATTGCGACAGCGGAGCTTCTACAAGCACAGATTGCGCACCATTTTAGCCCTGATATGCCTGTTAAAGATTTCTGGTTATAGCTAGATAAACTAGTCGCTGTTAGTTACTGACTAATAAGTGCTCACCTCAGAACTAAAAACGCTCACATCTTCTAGATAGTGAGCGTTTTGTTTTGCGCATGATTGTCTTTTAAGCATGAATGGAAAGTCTACTCGGCTGTCGGGCCAACCAATCTCATTTCCCAATCTTCAACTTCGCCAGTTTGAAGTCGACGTTCTACGAGCGTGCCCCAAGATTCCACTAGAGGCAGCTCCGCCAATTCTCTAAGCTCTTGTTTATCCAAACAACCCGTGAACACCGCACCCATAACCCGGCTTAACGGCCATTCTGGGTAAGGTCTTTCACACAGGATAATCTCGTCGCCGGAGCCGATATCACCCTCTTCCAAAACACGGAAGTACCAGCCAGTTCGAAGGGTGTCTTGTAGCCTTTTCGCCATATCATTTTGATCGAATCGTACATTGAGCTTCCAACAAGGCATACGACCTTGTGAAACTTCCAGCAAGGTTGAACCAATTCGAATCTTATCTTTTAAACAAATGGAAGCTTCAGTCACCCCACTTGAACTTATGTTCTCACCAAATGCACCTTCAGATTGGAAGATTGCTTTGTCGCCCAACTCCTCCTGCCAAATTAAGTAGTGCTCGCTTGGGTAGATATGAAGGGCTTTCTGAATACCACCATGAAAGCGAGGGTCGCCTTGCTCATCGTTAATAAATCCAAGCTCAGTGGTGTATTGGCGCTCAGATAAAACCTGCTTATTGATAGCACTCTGTGTACCGTGAGCAAAAGCAACAACCTTACCGCCCAAAACACTGTTTACTGTACCTAACTTCTTCATACCCTTCCTTTTCAGCAAGTAAAAAAAGAGAAGCTTTCGCTCCTCTTATTGTGAAATACGCCTTAATTAAGCGTATTTCTCTTCAAAGTCTTTCATGAAGCTGACTAATACTTGCACGCCTTCCAGAGACATCGCGTTGTAAAGTGATGCTCGCATCCCACCTACCGCTCTATGGCCTTTTAGTGATTTCAGACCAGCAGCATCAGCCAACTCTAAAAACTTAGCATCTAGCTCTGGTTTCGCTAACTGGAATGGCACGTTCATTCTTGAACGGTTTGCTGTATGAACATCGTTTTTGTAGAAAGCAGAATCGTCAATCGCGTTGTAAAGTAGCGCTGCTTTTTCTTGGTTAACACGTTCCATAGCCTCTACACCACCTTGAGCTTTCAACCACTTGAATACAAGGCCTGATAGGTACCAAGCGTACGTTGGCGGTGTGTTGAACATTGAGTCTTTTTCAGCAAGTACTTTGTAGTTAAGAATACTCGGCAATACGTCGTTTGCTAGCTCTAGCAGATCATCACGCACGATAGCAATGCAGATACCCGCAGGGCCTATATTCTTTTGAGCACCAGCGTAGATAACACCATACTGAGACACATCGATCTTACGAGACAGAATGTTAGATGACATATCCGCTACGATTGGCTTATCCGTTTGAGGAAGCTCACTGATTTCAATACCATCGATGGTCTCATTTGGACAGAAATGTACATACGCCGCTTCCGGGTCGATTTTCCAATCTTTAGCTGGAACAACCGCTGCTTTGCCATCAATTGACGTCTTGGCATTGAATACATCGATTTCGCAATATTTGCTCGCTTCAGTCACTGCACTTTCAGCCCAGTAACCCGCATCAATGTAAGTCGCTTTCGTCGCGTTACCTAGAAGGTTTAGAGGAACAGCAGCGAATTGAGCACGAGCGCCCCCCTGACAGAAAAGAACTTTGTAGTTGTCTGGGATGTTCAGAAGATCACGTAAGTCCTGCTCGGACTCGTCTGCAACTTGAATAAATTCCTTGCTGCGATGGCTGATTTCCATCACGGAAGTCCCTAAACCATTCCAATCAATAAAGTCCGCTTGCGCTTGTTTCATTACCGGTTTAGGCAGTGCCGCTGGGCCAGCACTGAAGTTGAATACGTTATCTAATGTAAGTTCCATGGGGATGATTGCTCCTGCTAAATAATAACTATGCAAGTAATACCATGTTTTACCCAACATAAAAACAACAAAAGAGGTCTTAAGACCTCTTTTGTTTTGTACCGTATAAAATGTTTAAGCTTAACCTGCTAAATCACCCTATCAGTATTCAGCCTTGTTCTGTTTATTGAACAAAAACCGGCATAAGTAGAGCAATTAATGGAATTTCTTGGCCATTTTCGAACACTAGGTTTCCATTTTCAACGTCAGCACGGATTTCATAACCACTTTCTGTTTCTTTGATCATTTCCATCACAAGCAATTCATCAATACCTTCACGGATGAATGGGTACTCTTCAACAAGCTCATTTGAGAAGCTAGAGTGAACGTTACCCTTTAATGCAGGTACAATCATCGAAGGATTACTGCTGATGTTTTCGGTTCCTTCCGGTACGCTCACTAACCACTTAGATTCGAATTGACCCTTACCTAGATCTAACGACATATTGTTCATTGAAAGGTCGAAGCCTTTAGCAAACAGGATATCGATAAATGGAATGATCTCGGCAACGTCTTCTTGCGTCATTACTGGATTAGATTGGTAAATCTCAAAGATTTTCTCAAACGATTCGCTATCCAATTTCGACATTTCGAAATCGACGTTTAGGTTGTTCAACTGGCCTTCACTGGTCTCGATGTTTGCGATATCCAGCTTAAGGTTGCTGCGCAGACGCTTAGTCGCTTCATCTAGATGTGATTCAAAATCGTACTTAGAGTTTTCAATGGTCATGAAAGGCTGCATTGCAGAGTCTGTAACCAAGAAGCTATCGATAGTAAAATTCTGAGAACCTAACCAGTAGCCTTTCGCTTGTTGACCTGAACCTACACCTTTTAGGTTTGACAGTGTTACCTCTTCACCGGTTTCAAAATCAATTTGAACTGAAGGGATTGAAAGCTCGTAATCAACTTGCCCTAAAACAGTGGCATGGCCAGACAGATTCGATTTCGTGATTGATACCGAAGTACCATTCTCATCAGAACCTTGATGATTGAACTGGCTTAACTCGAAGTTAAAGTCAGTGTTGCCGTTTAGCTCAGTGCTAGTTGTCAGAGTTAGAGGCAGAATATCAGTATTATCAAACGTCGACAGTGCATTCAGGCTCACCAAACCGTGGCTAACCGCACTATTGATGACAAACTCACTCGGCAGCCCATCAATCGCGAGTTGTTCTTTCAGGTTTTCATCGGTCACAGTTAGGCGAGTAGTTACGTTAGAAGACAGGTAACCTCTATCGTACTCCACGATCTCCGCTTGAATGCTTGAATTGTTAAGCTTTGCAACACCATCGGTAATGGCATTTTGTCCAATTTGGCCAACCGCTAGTGGCCAACAAAGTGCCAATGAGATTGCGCCGCCAATTGCACCAATTTTTCTTAACTGTTCCATGAGTTCTCTTTCTACACGTGTCTGTTTTTTTTAGTCTAACCCATCAGTAGCAAACAAGAAACATTGAGTTAAATCAGTCTATTGCTCAATACTTCGATTGCCTCAATAAATTAACGGCTAGCTCTCATCCTTATTCGGCGGTTCTTGCTAGGCTAGAGACGTCGCTACTATTAAGGTTGAGCTGTGAATCAATACGCTGTTATCTGTTTGGACAATAATCCGGTTAGCATTGAAAGAATACGTTCGGAGTTGGCTCCGTTGGCTTCTGTATTCGATATTTATACTGCCGAGAACATAGAAGACGCGCATCACGCATTAGAAGATATTCATGATCACAACCAAACCGTAGCCTTGGTGATCACTCATCATCATTCTGAATTTAATGGCGTGCAATTTCTGATTGAACTCGAACAGCTGCCCCATAGTAATACCGCAAGAACGATATTAGTCAGCGCTTCGTCAGACATTCAATCCATTCTAACCGCTGTAAATGAAGGCAGGCTCAACCACTGTCTAACCAAGCCAGTTCAAGATCAGGTTCTATTCAAATCAGCGCAAAAAGAGCTAACGTCTTTTGTCATCCAATACGACTCAGAAAACCTGCTCTCTTACAGCGATGCATTGGATCAACAGCGCTTACTCAGAGCGCACATTGAACAAAAGATTCACTCTTTCCAATCGGGTTTCATTCACGATTACCACCAGCTTTCTGACAATGCCCTTGCTGAGCGTGTCGTCAGTGCTCTGCAGGATGTCTTTTCAAAAGATGATAAAACCAAGGCCATTCGTGATTATTCACCAGAGCATCTGCTGACGGTTGAGGGCGAAGATAATCGCTTTCTTTGGTTAATTATTGAAGGTGAAGCGGCGCTCTATAAAAAAGATGAACTGGGGCAGCAACGCGAAGTTGTGCGTCACTCTAAGGGCAATATTGTCGGAGGGATGTCATTCGTGACGGGTGAGCCTTCGTTCTCTACTGCGATTACTCTGACTCAGACCCAAGTCATCAAACTGGATAAAGATAGCTTTGCTCAGGTGATGCATTCAAACAACACTCTGCTGCCGCTGTTTACCAATCTACTACTCCGTCACTTTAACCGACGATTACAAAGAAGCATCAACAATAAGATCCAGCTTCAGCAAACGCTAGAATCGTTGGAATCTGCACATCAACAATTGATAGAGAAAGAGAAGATGGCGATGCTCGGCCAACTCGTGGCGGGTGTTGCACATGAGTTGAACAACCCGATTGCAGCGATCTTGCGAAGCATTGAAACCTTGTCTGAACATCTCGATCAAATACTCGAGAACTCGGCACTCCCAGAATCCAATAAAGGGACGGATGTATTAGCACAGTCAAAAATGGCGAAGCCACTATCAACAGCTCAAGAAAGACAACTTGTAAAACACCTCACCTCTACTATCGATGACCGCGCGCTAGCTAAAAAAGCCGTAAGACTGAACCTGAGCCAAGACTCTGCGGTTCTAGATACCTTAAAAGGCTCCCCAGTCGCAGGCAAAGAGCTACTTAATGACTTAGAGCATTATCACTATGTTGGAAACTCTATCCGCTCAATTCAAGTATGCAGCAAGCGTATTGCCGATATGGTTAAAAGCCTAAAAAGCTATGCCCGAGAAGATGAAGAGGTTCGCCACTACGCAGATATCCACGAAGGGCTTGAAGATACGTTAGTGATCTTTGAAAACAGGCTCAAACATCACCAACTTGAAAAACACTACGACACCGACTTGCCGCTTCTATTGTGCCAGTCGCTCTCGCTGCAACAAGTGTGGACCAACCTTCTCTCTAATGCACTTGATGCTCTTTCAGAGCGAGGCAAAGTCTCTATCACCACGTCTCAAGAAACTAAAGGTGACGACACGTTTCTTGTAGTGCAAATATCGGACACTGGACACGGTATCGCCAAAGAAGACATCAACACTATTTTCAACCCAAACTTCACGACCAAAAAAGAAGGCAATTTCGGTTTAGGGATTGGGTTATCCATTTCTCAACAAATCGTTTCGGCTCATCAAGGTTTTATTTTGGTGGAGTCTGAGGTAGGCAGCCATACACACATGCAAGTGTGGCTTCCATTCAAACAAGAAGGAGCACCTCATGAATAAGTACCTAATTTTATGTGTCGATGATGAACCTGAAGTTCTCAATAGTGTCCTTCAAGATTTAGCACCATTTGAAGACAACTTTATTGTTGAAGGTGCCGAATCGGTCGATGAAGCTAAGCAAGTCATTCAAGAAATGGGACAGGAAGGTATTAAGCTCGCCTTAATCTTGTGTGACCACATCATGCCTGACAAAACGGGGATCGACTTTCTTATCGAACTTAACCAGCACGATTCTACAATGCCGACACGCAAACTACTGCTTACCGGGCAAGCCGGGCTAGAAGATACCGTCACAGCAATTAACAACGCGGCGCTTGATTTTTATATTTCAAAACCTTGGCAAGGCGATCAACTTAGAGACACGATTACTCAACAACTGACAGACTATGTCATTGCAAACGACAAGCAGTTGTTAAACTGGACTTCCATTTTAGATACTGAGCGCATACTGACATCAATGTCGGACAAGCGAACTAGTTTCAGTGAATAGCGATAGGTTGGTAAATAGAGGTTGTTTGCTGAATAGTGATTAGATGATGAATAGCGATTAGTTAGTCGCGATGCATCTTTGACACTAAGTGTATTTTGTATAACAGCGAGTAAATTAAGTATATCTAATAGTTATCGATAACAAGTGAATGGATACTAGATTTTGCTAAATAACCCTAAAACATGAGATCTCTGTAACAGAGCAGTACTTTACTTGCTTGTTTTTTAGCTAAATGACAAATGAATAGCATTTTTATGGGTTACTTTTCCGCGAGTTAGATTAAACTGTCTCAATGTTTATGGTTTGGCTATTTTTTATCAAACCAAAGGGATCAACACTAATAAAGGTTTACGGTCGTTATGCGCAAAATTCTACTTACTACCGCTATGCTATTGGCTTCTAGCCAAGCACTAGCTGTCGATGGACAACCAAATGAACAAGCACAAGTAATGAGCAACTTTAGCTACGATTACTTTGACGCTCGTATCGGTGCGAGCCCAATTACATTTGGTGGTGCGTTCAGTAAGTCAATCCACCCGAATGCTCACGCAGTAGCGCGTATCGATTCAGAATTTGAAGGCGATTACGACTCTGCTGTAGGTCTTGGTTTCCACGCTCCAATTAACAACTGGGCAGATCTAACGGGTGAAATGCTAGCTCGTATAGTTCAACCAGCTGCGAAAAGCTCTCCTGATGTTGGTATGGAATTCAACGTTGGTGTTCGTCAATGGCTTGGCCCACAACTAGAAGTTGGCGGCAAAGGCGGTTACGTTTCTATCGATGATAAAGATGATTGGATCGGTTCTGCTTACGTTCGTTTCCACTCTACAGAACTATTCTCTCTAGGTGCAGAAGTTCGTATCAATGATTTCTACGGTGATCAGTTAATGTTCACGACTCGTTTCAAGCTTTAAGTAAAACGAGAAAGCTCTTAATAAGAGCTTAGCCTTTAAAACGGGCTAGATAGAAACAAAAAACCGAGGAAATCCCTCGGTTTTTATATATAAACAGTAATCTTATGCATATACAGGCGATATCTTTAGTGGCAGCTCTTTAATAATTGCTGCTTGCGTGGCTCTTGTAATAGTTTCCAGTGAATACCATCAATTGCACCCGCAAACTTCCAAAGTAATTTTAGGTCAACATCGTTTCCGTACGCTTCGCGAACCTTATTAAACACTTCAGATGCACCCAACTGCATAAACATTGAAACATCATCCACTCCAGCCTTTTTAACCATGCGTTCTAACGTCAGTTGCATGTTAGGCAAGTCCCTTAATCTACGGCTAGCAGATGATTTTTTGAAGCTACGCTGCTGAATTGAATTATCGATTGAAGTACGAATAATACTATCCAATTCAGGATGCTCAGACGTAAAGAGATCCGTGATGTCGTAGTAATTCACGGTCGCTGTCGTCTGCTTTTTTACGTGACGATACTTTTCACAATCAAGCCCCGTCAGCTTTTTATCTAATAACTTCCCACCTCGAATGAATACACAATCTTCACTCAACAAAGCGAACATAGCGTCATTTTGAAAGAGGCCAATACCTCCAAACATAGAGCGCTTTTGATGTTCACCAAATTGATTCACGTAATTAATAAATGCTGTCTCGGTCATATCCGTTGATCCTTAATCAAATTACCCCGATTAGGTTGATCGCCAGACAAGCAGCTTTTTATGCGAAAAATTTTAAATCTATTTAATGTTTAGGTGAATATTATGGTTTCGTTTGTCACCTTTGAAATAAATGATACTTCGAAAAGAAAAATAAGTCAGGGCGCAGCTCACATCAATCAGTTGAATATCCTTGCTTTTAATGATTTACATCACATTAAACTATCAAATCACGCCAAGAATTTAATTCTTAGTGATACCCCCGTTCAAGTTATCAAAGCTTATGTGGTTCGATGAGTATTGCCTCGCAGCATCGCGGCTTGTAAAATGGTACGACATACATGTTCTTACTCTTAATATGAATCATTTATCATTTTTCTGGCTACCACAAAATAAAGCTCTTCTCCTTAAGGGCCTAGAATCCGAGTTTGCCCAACTTGTTGGACATTCCATCTCAGCGGGAAAAATAACTCTTCCTCCGATTCCTGAGGTTGTACTTAAAATTCAAAAGCTATGTACTCTTGAACCAACAGGCGTCGCCGAAGTTGCCGAGTGCTTACTTGAAGACCCAGGGCTGACAGCAATCGTGATCAGAGTTGCTAACTCAGTTGTCTTCAACAGACGCAATATTACTTGTGTCGATGTTATGACGGCCGTATCGCGTCTTGGTATATTGAGAGTGCGTGACATTGTC
This sequence comes from Vibrio sp. 10N.239.312.C11, assembly GCF_041466065.1. Taxonomy (NCBI): domain Bacteria; kingdom Pseudomonadati; phylum Pseudomonadota; class Gammaproteobacteria; order Vibrionales; family Vibrionaceae; genus Vibrio; species Vibrio sp. 10N.239.312.C11. Next base: position 7,844 of record NZ_JBFSRZ010000044.1, on the reverse strand, counting down.
ACGGCTCAGGCTATTGAACAACTTAAACATTCCGTCAATTTGAGTAAAGAGTGCAACGAGCTATTGGTTCAGAGCGCTTCTGTATCAAAAGAACTCGCCGCAACTATGGTGTTAGTCACTAACCTATTTAAAGAACTATCCCCTACCGAATACCGTTATCTAGAGCATGAAAAGTCACTACTTGTTGGGTTACTTGCAGACATTGGCTTGTTCTGTTTGGTTAGTGAATATCACCTCTACCTAGACAACGGGAACTATTTAGATCACGACATCGCACTGCAAATATTCCAAGGCCAATGTTCAGCAACCAGTAAGTTGGTCCTTAGACGCTGGGGTTTCGACAGCGACTTTATCGATGTGTGCAGCAACACCATTAATAATCACGAAGAGCGCGAGGTGTCTTACCTTGATATTGCGCGGATAGCTAACCACCTACTGATGTTTAGAAACAAGGATGAGAACATTGATGAGCACGAAGTAGAACTAAACGTGACAGGAGCGGAAGTACTTTATAAATTAAGCAACTTGAGCAAACAGGATTTTAATGCAAAGCTAAGTGACGTGATCAATACTAGCGGCTTCTAAGTTACTGTTAAATTGCTAGTAAATGCAATATGAAGTCAATGCAATGGGGAAAGCATGTTTACAGGGATGATCTTTATATTTGCGCCACTCGTCGTGGGGTATCTTTTTTCAATTTCGAACGCTCAGACGCTAGAATTTATCAACCGCTCTACTTCGCGGTTGATCTACGTGATTCTCGCGTTAATGGGACTTAGCTTAGCCGCACTCGATAACCTAGGCAGTAACCTGCAGACAATTCTTCTATACACGGCCACTTTCTTCGTCTGCTTAAGCGTTTGTAATCTAATGGCGCTACCTGCTATTGATAAGTTACTGCCACTCCAGACAGACAGCTGTAATAAGAAACTCCCCCTGTCTTCTATGGCGATGGAGTCTGCCAAACTCATCTTAGTGGTCGGTTCCGGCCTTATTGCGGGTTTAGTTCTGCCTATTGGCCTTGATTGGGTTGATACCGCGAGTGAATGGATTCTGTTTGTTCTACTGTTCTTTATTGGCATTCAGTTACGCAATAGCGGACTAACACTTCGTCAAATCTTACTCAACAAGCACGGTATGGTAATCGCAATCGCAATCATCACCACCTCAATGCTTGGTGGTATTATTGCGTCTTATATCCTTGATATTCCTTTGTTCAGAGCCTTGGCAATGTCTTCAGGGTTTGGCTGGTATTCTTTAGCCGGTATCTTGATGGGCGACGCCTTTGGTCCTATTTATGGTGGCGCTTCTTTCATGCTTGAGCTGTTAAGAGAGTTAGTTGCTTTAATACTTATTCCTGTGCTGATCCGAAGCTACCCATGCACATCGATTGGTTATGCAGGCGCAACAGCGATGGATTTCACATTACCTGTCATTCAAACCACAGGTGGCGTTCGGTGCGTGCCAGTCGCCATAGTCAGTGGCTTTATCCTCAGCTTGCTTGTCCCGATTTTGATGTTGTTCTTTGTATCTCTTGCTAACTAGATCGCAGGAATAGCGTTTGTTTTAGATTAGAATGCAACTCGAATACCGATGCCCAAGACACCGATACAGTTACCGAAATAAAAAGACACTAAGTGTCATTGCTCAACAAATAATGATCACGGTAATCTGTAACGACAACGTTATAAAAAGAATAAACTTACAAAAGGAACCGCTATGAAACGCCTTTGCGTCGCATTACTGCTAGCTTCAACTTCGACTTTCTCTTTTGCAGCAGATTCAATGTCTGAGACAAATCAGTGCCAAGCAAAAAAATATGATGCGTACATCGACGCCTCTTTAGGTTGGTATGCTGACCTCGCTACATTAACTTCTGAGCAATACCCAGAATTGACAGAAGTAAGCGAGTGGTTCCTAGAAGGTCGTAAGCACCACTTCGAGCTTAATCGCGCTGCGGTAAACTACTACCTTGTGAACGATTCAAGCAAAGTGGCAACAGAGCAACCGGTAGAAGGCTGGCTGCAACTGGAACAACACGACATTAAGACGTTATCAACACGTGATGATGAACTTGGTAGAATTGCGAAAACAACGTTCGACGACCGCCAATCAACACCTCACGCTCAAAACTACGAGCTACGTTCCGCCTTTGCTGAGCTGCTTAGTCACCCTAAGCAAATCGATACAGCACTGCAGCGTTACAACCAGTCGATCGCCAAACTAGAAGCGATTAAGTGTAAATAACCCTTAATTTACTATGCTTTTATGGGAAGTTGGATTTCATAATTAAGACGGGACATTGTTCCCGTTTTCGTTTAGATTATCCCGCTCGCGTCAATATAAGAAAAATAACTCGCTTGCTATGGTTACGGAACAAAAAACAGCAGATGTTAGCTTTGACAGTCTTCTACGTATCTTTACAGTACCAGAAGGCCCAGACTCAACACTCACTCAAATCGAAGACAAACTTTCACGAAACCTGAATCAATTCTTACGTGAACACATTGTGGCTGAAGAAAAGCCATTACGTGAGATTGAGAAAGATTTTTCGAATGCTCATATCCCAGAGCAGCCTGAGTTTGTTTCAGAACATACCGAGCATCTCCTCGATTCTCTTGTATCTCATTCTGTACATACGTCGTCGCCAAGTTTTATTGGTCACATGACGTCTGCGCTACCCTATTTCCTGATGCCGCTGTCTAAAATCATGATTGCGCTAAATCAGAATCTAGTAAAAATCGAGACCTCAAAAGCTTTCACTCCCTTAGAACGTCAAGTTCTGGGTATGTTACATCGCCTGATATATCAGGATAGCGACCAGTTTTATTCTCGCTGGATGCACAGTGCCAACCACTCTTTAGGAGCGTTTTGTTCTGGCGGTACCATCGCGAACATAACAGCGCTTTGGGTTGCACGTAACAACGCGCTAAAAGCACAAGGTTCGTTCAAAGGTGTGGAAAAAGAAGGCTTGTTTAAAGCCATGAAGCACTACGGCTACGAAGGCCTTGCTATCTTGGTTTCTGAACGTGGTCACTACTCTCTGAAAAAAGCAGCGGATGTCCTTGGTATTGGTCAAGAAGGTCTAGTGTCTGTTAAAACAGATAACGACAACCGCATTTGTACGGACGACCTAAGACTCAAGATTGAACAGCTCAAGCAGAATAAGATAAAGCCTTTCGCTGTCATTGGTGTGGCTGGTACAACCGAAACCGGTAATATCGACCCTCTAAGAGACATTGCAGAAGTATGTGCTGAATCCGATTGTCATTTCCATGTTGATGCCGCTTGGGGAGGTGCGACTCTAATGTCGAACAACCATCGTCACCTTCTTGATGGTATTGAATTGGCTGATTCAGTCACGATTGATGCGCATAAACAGCTTTATATCCCTATGGGTGCTGGCATGGTTTTGTTTAAGAAGCCAGATGCGATGACCGCAATCGAACATCATGCTCAATACATCCTTCGCAAAGGCTCAAAAGACTTAGGTAGCCATACGTTAGAAGGCTCTCGTTCAGGCATGGCAATGTTAGTCTACGCCTCAATGCACATCATCAGTCGCCCTGGGTATGAACTGCTAATCGACCAGAGCATCAATAAAGCGCGCTACTTTGCTGACCTGATTAAAGATCAAAACGACTTCGAACTGGTTTCAGAGCCTGAGCTTTGCCTACTGACCTATCGCTATGTGCCTGAATCAGTCAAAGCAGCACTACTCAAGGCTAAAGCACCAGAGCGTGTTGAACTGAATGAGCTACTGAATGAACTGACCAAGTTTATTCAGAAGAAGCAACGTGAAACGGGCAAGTCTTTCGTATCGCGAACGCGCTTAAACCCCGAAATATGGGCGCATCAGCCAATCATCGTTTTCCGTGTAGTATTAGCAAATCCACTGACGGGCAACGATATTCTCTCTTCAGTGCTTGAAGAACAGCGTGAAATCTCTAAACTAGCACCCAACTTGATGAGTAAAATCACCAAATTGGTTAAGCTAATCAACGCCTAGCCATTCAATTTTAGTTGCATCAAATTGAAAATTTCTTTCTTTTTGATGTAACTTAGCTGTCAGTTCATACTCAATTTGCATTCTTTTTGCTCAAACCCTCTTCCAATTCTGTAGTTTTCTAAAATTTTGTTGAGGTTTGTCATATTCTTAAGCATTGATGCCGTGTTTTTGTATTAGTGAATAGTATCTTGGGTTTATACTGACTCTATGGTGCTAGTTAGCTTGATATCTATTTGATGCAGTAGAATTTACAATACCGAATATAAGTTTGGTTTTGTATTTTCTTATATTTGTTTCAGCCATACCCCCTGGTAAAAGATATTAACTAGCAAGTTGTTCTCTATACCCTTGTGAACACTATGAATACATTAGAAAAAATACAAAAAAACCTGGAAAACTTCAGCAAGTCTGAGCGTAAGGTAGCCGAAGTAATCATGGCTTCCCCTCAAACTGCAATTCATTCTAGCATTGCTACCTTAGCGAAAATGGCTGACGTGAGTGAGCCTACAGTTAACCGCTTCTGTCGTCGTTTAGACACAAAGGGCTTCCCTGACTTTAAACTTCACCTAGCTCAAAGCTTGGCGAACGGTACACCTTACGTGAACCGTAATGTTGAAGAAGATGACGGCCCAGATGCTTACACGCATAAGATTTTTGAATCAACTATGGCTTGTCTAGATGTTGCTAAAAACAGTTTAGACGCGATGCAAGTAAACCGAGCGGTTGACTTACTGACACAAGCAAAACGCATTTCGTTCTTCGGACTGGGTGCCTCTTCTGCTGTAGCCAAAGATGCTCAAAACAAATTCATTCGTTTCAATATCCCAATCACTTGTTTCGAAGACATCGTGATGCAACGCATGAGCTGCATTAACTGCAGTGATAACGATGTTATTGTTCTGATCTCTCACACTGGCCGCACTAAAAGCCAAGTAGAGATTGCGAACTTAGCTCGTGAAAACGGGGCGACAGTTATCGCTATCACAGCAAAAGACTCTCCGCTAGATAAAGCGAGTTCTCTGTCTATCTCATTGGATGTACCGGAAGACACTGACGTTTACATGCCAATGGCAAGTCGTGTTGTTCAGATGACGGTTATCGATGTGTTAGCAACAGGCTTTACGCTTCGTCGTGGTTCTGGCTTCCGAGAGAACCTGAAACGAGTAAAAGAGTCGCTTCGTGATTCACGTTACGAAAAGTACTCTCAGTTCTAATCTGTTAAGATGTGAGCTTAAGAATTCAATTGAAAAACGGAGCCTAGAGCTCCGTTTTTATTTGTCTGTTTAAATGGGTTTGTGCTGTGATTGGTTATACTGTGTCTGGTTATGCCAAGAGCAGATTGAAGACTGTTAGATAGTCCAGCTATTGCCCTTCTCAACCACGCTGTTCTCGGACGCATAAGAATTGATAATGGTAAAGCTCGACTCGGCGGCAGGCTCTTGCTCGATTTGATTCATTGAAGCTCCCTCATGATGCCCTTCTACACAACCACACTTCTCGCAAACCTTCTTCAGAATATGTACGAGCCGTTCTTGGTTCAGCGGTAAAGGGTTCCCTTTAATCGCCACTGACTTGAGCGCGTCGGCAGACACCTCATCAAATTGGGCTTCACAGACACCAAATTCCAGTAAAGTTGGAAGCTTGAGCGTATCCAACACTTCAGACAACCAAGAAATCGCATCTTCTTCTGTTGCTTCTACGTTATCTGTCACTATCTGAGAAACTCGCTGATAACGCGCTAGGATGTCGCTTCTTTGCTGCTCTTTCGCGACGGCTATGTTCTCTAACATCACAAATGGTGCTAAACGTGCAGTTATCACACTATGAGGAGCCGAGATTTTGCCACCTAGCGCAGAAGCCAAACCATGCGCAGCGCCAAGTTTGGCGTTAGTTATCGCTATTCCCCCTAACATAGAGGAAAACGCGAGATCAGAACGCGCTTGAGGTTCATCGTAGATACACGCCTGAATGACAGAACCACTCAGCTTACGTAAGCCTTCTTCACAGATCATATCAGTCAGTGGGTTCGGTTCACCGCACACATAGGCTTCCATTAGATGGGTAAATGCGTCCATAGCACCTCGCCCCGATAAATACAGATTCGTACCATGAGTTAGGGTTGGGTCAACAATCGCAACGTCAGCCAGCATGTCTGGGTTTCTAAGGCTGATTTTTACTTGGTCTTGCCCTGATTTCAGCACCGCGTTTTTAGTGACTTCTGCACCTGTACTCGCTGTGGTTGGAATCGCAATGAACGGAAGCGGTTTGGTTTTAAGAGGGACATTACGCCCAACGACTTCAACATAGTCATACAAACTACCTTGGTTAGGTAAAACCGCGGCTAACGCTTTGCCCATATCGATGGCGCTACCGCCCCCCATAGCGACAACCATATCTGGCTTAAATCGACGTGCAGAAATAGCAGCCTCCTCAACCATTTTGATATTAGGTTCACCGGATACGGCAATGTGTTGATAGCGCAAACTCTGTGCATCGAGATAGTCAGTGACTATTGAAGTGCGCTCTAATGTATTGCCAGTCACCAATAGCACGCTGTAACCGTATTGATTAAAGAGAGACAATGAAGCGGAGAGTGCTCCATCACCAAAGATGATCTTTGTAGATGTCATAAATTGAAACATGGTGCCTCCTGCGCCTATGACCGAACAAAACTGCGAACTCTTGGTTTTTAGGAAATTGGTCTCTTGGATTTCACATTTGAAATTTGAAATTTGATTTTCGTATTTACAACACAATCCCGGCACCCCAAATACGAATGCACTAAAACATCATTACTTCAGACTGCTTACAGAATATGGTTCCATACCTAGATAAAGGATGCCTCGTTCTGCGTTTGATTTTTTTGACAAGGTGCAACTTTTCGCACTAAATATCGACTAAAGTTGCAATCTTAGGGGTAATTCACATACTAATACTGAGGGGAATTCACGATGACAGTGGCCAATAAACAAGACTCTAGCCTTTTATGATTAATATTTGCGCTGATAGGCAAAACCTATCGTATTAAGAGGCAATTCCATCTTTATTTCCCCATGCCATTGAGGCATAGTTGGTTTTAAGAAATTTTGAGTGGCATTCATAAAAGAATAGTTAACATAAATGAGTTAACGAGCCTCATCCCGTATTTAGGAGAAATTAAATGTTTGTAGTTATTTTTGGTCGCCCTGCTTGTCCATTCTGTGTTCGTGCAAAAGAGCATGCTGAAACTCTTAAAGCTAAACGCGATGACTTCAACTACCGTTACGTTGACATCCACGCTGAAGGCATCAGCAAAGCTGACCTAGAGAAGACTGTTGGTAAACCTGTAGACACAGTTCCACAAATCTTCATCGACCAAGATCACATTGGCGGCTGCACAGAATTTGAAGCATACGCAAAAGAAAACCTAGGTCTTTTCGATTAATCTAGAATTTCTCATACGAGAATCGAAGCTAAAGCCTTAAACGGCTGATAACTAAAATAGTTAGACTGTATGATTGATATAGAGCCCGCTGATTGTAGCGGGCTTTTTTATGACAATTTTTCAACCGAAGTAAGATTAAGGTCAATATCGAATAAAATTGAAAATAGCACTTATAATTTATTTATATTTAGATACAATTCATTCCTCAAACTGATCCTGTGTTTCACGTTAATTATTGAGCAATCACTGTGAATATCGACGTTGTCTTGCTGTTAAAACAAAACCCCATCCTTCTCATTTTTGTTGTGTTATCTATTGGCCTCGCCATTGGTAAAATTCGTTTCGGTAGTCTCCAACTGGCTTTGTTGCGTAATTCAATGGAACTAAATCAAGAACCTACGATCTGATCAG
>NZ_JBFSRZ010000043.1:0-42724 GCF_041466065.1 Vibrio sp. 10N.239.312.C11 | reverse complement strand
TGATCAGATCGTAGGTTCTTGATTTAGTTCCATTGAATTACGCAACAAAGCCTATGCAATAGTCAAGATGTGGGGTATGTGTGTGACTCATTTCCAGAAGAAATTTTCGATGAGAACAATAAAATAATCATTTGCGATAGTGCAGGGATGGGAAAGTCTACACTATTAAAAATGCTATTCAGGTATGCAATAAATGACTCCTATCACTTACCATTCTACATAGATTTAAAATCATTGATCGATGGAGATAAAGTTCTTAATGTGGAGGAATATATAGAAAATACATTGCCATCGTTTACAAAAAATCCTTCTCTAGACTTTATAAAAACTCTTTTTGATGAAAATCAGTATTTATTTTTGTTTGATGGCGCAGATGAAGTGCCTGATTCTTACAAGAAAAAAGTATTTGCCAAGATTGATGAATTTTCATCCAAGGCTAATAAAAGCAAGTTTATTATTGCCACTCGCGAGGAGGATATAATTTTATCTTCTTTTTATGATTGCATAAAGTTCGGTATTAAACCTTTAACTGAGAGCGAAGCATATACATTAATCAGAAAGTATGAATTCGATGATGTATCTTCTGAAGAGGTAATAGAAGCCGTTCAGCAGCAAAAAAATGAATCAATAAAGGAGTTTCTAGAAAATCCGCTGCTGACATCTTTGCTCTACAAGGCTTACACACATAGCAAAAGCATTCCAATTAAAAAAAGCAAATTTTACAAGCAAGTATACAGTGCCTTATTTGAAAATCATGATTCAACCAAACCAAAACACCTAGTTAGAGAAAAAAAGAGTGGTTTAGATATAGACCAATTTGAGAAGGTTTTGTCAATGCTGGCTTTCTCTGGAAGGGTTGAAGAACAGCTAGAGTATGAAGAGTCAGAGTTAAGAAATCTACTTAACGATATTATAAAGTCCGAGCCACTGCTTGACTTCAAAGCCAGAGACTTCATGAAGGACGTAATCTCAGCAGTCCCTATATTCAAAAAGGATGGATTGAAGTATGCTTGGCAACATAAATCTATACAAGAATATTTCTTTGTTGTTTTTATAATCAATCATTTAGAGCCCGAAGACAAAGTTGACGTCCTAAATAAGTTAATGGAATCTAGAAACTTTACACAGTTCAAACTAACTCTAGATATACTTTATGATGAAGAGGAAAATTTATTCCATAATATTTTAACTAGAAATATTCTGAACAAACTACAAGATGTAGAACCTAACAATAAAGCTAAGATACTAGATAGCTTTGTGCAATATGCTATTAATGATAAAGAAATAATATCTCATGAGAAGTTACGTAGAGTACTTTCAAATGATGACTTTAGAGACCAACAAAGAGAAGTTTTCTTAGAAAACATCGAAGTAAAAAGCAAAGAGAGGTTTGATTTAAGCCTTTCATTAACCGTCTCTGAAGAGGCGCGCGCGGTCTTTTTTTATTGTAATGAGTATTTGATATTAGATGTGTTGCGTGAAAAACACTCAGTATTAGTCTCATCTTTGATAAGAAAAAATAGAAGCAGTATTAACAAAGGTCATTTCGCGGTAATCAAATCTTTCAAAGATTTAACACTAACTAACATCAATCAACCTAGTGATAAAAAGCACGTTGAAAAAATCATTAAATTAGGAAAAGTCATCATGCCTAATATTAATGAAATTAGGGAATTATTCCTAAAATTGGACAATAGCAAGCAAGAAAAAAGTAAGTTCCTTAATAAAGTAAGCTTTAGATAGAAAGCATCTGCTTCCTATTAATTTTACTTCATCTTTGTTGGAATCCAAGGGGCTGCCGTCATACGGCGGCCATCACGAAAAAGTAGTAATCTGTTCCAGCCAGACTAGACACCAAGCGAAGCGATTTTTGCCATACCTGTAGTTATCCGTAGTTTGCTAATCTAGCAATTTCACTGACTAACTTATGTCCAAAAGTTCGCGTGCCTACCTATAATCTGCATCATCAATACTGAACGCTAAGCCACCTTAAAAAATGATCATTCCATCTCGATAAGTCAGTGCTGGCGAAACATCTTGCCCGAGTAATACTGGGCCATCAAGGTCGACTATTTTAGATTGAACCGCAATAGGCAGCGCTGCCCGCATCGCCAATGAGGTGCCTAGCATACAACCCGACATCAGAGTAAATCCTAGCCTTTGAGCTTCTTCAGCAAGAACTAATGCTTCAGTCAAACCACCGGTTTTATCGAGCTTGATGTTAACCATTTCATACTTGCCTAACAAAGATGAAAGTTGCGAAGTGGTATGACAGCTTTCATCCGCACACAGTGGGATCGGGTGATTGATGTGTGCCAGTGACGCATCATGCTGCTGTGGAAGAGGTTGTTCGATCATCGCGATATCAAACTCAATAAGTTGATTGAACAACTCTTCGAGATTCAACCCTGTCCACGCTTCATTTGCATCCAGTACAATCTGAACATCGGGTGCCGCTTCTCGCACAGCACTAACACGCTCTACTACCTGCTCGCCATCAAGCTTCACTTTTAGAAGTTTCGCCCCATTCGCCACATAATCTCGAGCTTGTGTCGCCATCGCTTCCGGTGTGCCAATGGAGACTGTCATTGCAGTAACGATTTGAGCAGGTAACTCAAACAAGCTATTTGGAAACGTCTGTTCGTTCTGCTGCGCTTCAAAATCCCAAAGCGCACAATCGACCGCATTTCGCGCTGCTCCTCCAGTCAATAAAGACTGAAGATGATCTCTTAGCGCTGCGGGATCGGTAACGCCTCGTTCAAACATAGCTTCAAGGGCACTAGACGCTTGTTGAATTTGCGCTAACACAGACTCCGATGACTCGCCGTATCGTGGGTAAGGCGTGCATTCGCCCTGAGCTTGTTTGCCACAATGTTCAATGTAAACACGAACAACGTGACACTCAGTTCGGCTGCCACGAGATATGCGAAAAGGCGTTTGCATCGCGATAGTAATGGGTTCTGCTGTAATCTTCATAATTTCACTCGGTTGATGTTCGCTTTAACAAATGGAAACGTAGAAATGATGAAATCGTTAAAGTGAATGTCGCAAATGATCAGTAATATTTTGTACACCAAAACGAACCGGGTCCGTCACGGGTACTTGGTAGAGTGTGGTCCATTCTTGGCACAATGTCTCAGCGTCTTCAGTGCTAATCGCCGACGTGTTCAAACAAATGCCAACCAGTTTCACGTCTGGATTCGTCAATCGCGCGGCTTGCAAGTTAGCTTCGATCGTCTGTTCAATCGTTGGCAATTGCGCATGAGGAAGGTTGCGAATATGTGGTCGCCCTACTTCGTGACATAGCACCAAAGCATCAGCTTGTGCGCCATGCAATAATCCCAAACTCACGCCTGCAAAAGACGGATTGAACAACGAACCTTGGCCTTCAATGATGTCCCAATAGTGGTCAGTAAAATCGGGGCTAATCGCTTCAACCGCGCCAGAAATGAAATCCGCGACCACAGCATCAATCGAAATCCCGCTACCTTCAATCAAGATACCCGTCTGCCCTGTCGCTTTGAACTGAGCGGATGTACCTGACTCTTTAAGCGACTTTTCGATAGCTAAAGCTGAAAACATTTTTCCTACTGAGCAATCTGTTCCGACCGTAAGCAGGCGCTTACCTTGACGAGGCTTACCGCTACCAACCTTTAGGTCACCATCAAAGTGGCGTACATCATGAAGCTTAGTCAATCCTCGCTGTTGCATGTCAGCAAGCGGTGAAAACTCACTCAGTCGTTGGTGCATGCCAGATGCAATCTCAAATCCCATTTCTGCAGCTTCCATTATGGTTGGCTGCCAAGAGTCAGGAATAACACCACCTGGGTTTGCTGTGCCAATCACTAGCGTTTTCGCGCCCTGTGCTTGCGCCTCTTGTAAGGTCATATCCGTTAAGCCAAGTGAAACGGTAACGTCTGTTAAACGAAGCTGACCTAGGCAAATTTCTGGTCGCCATTGATGAATACCGCGAGCTGTTTTTGCGGCAAGTGGGTCGGTAACATCCCCAAGAAAAAGAAGGTAAGGTTGAGCGATAGACATGAGTATTCCTAATTAATAAATCCTTGTATGGGTTTACTTTAATTAAGAACTTAGAAGCTGCCGAATACCAATTTATGGCGAGCCTATAACCTTAAGTTATAGGCTGAGTATGGCTCTTCAATGAAGCGATAAATTGCTTAACGGAAATCGACTGAGGGGTGTGCTCTGCGCAAAGCATCGAGACCGAAAATTGGATGTCTGGTTGAAGTGGTAACACACAGACCGCATCGTCATTTTGATACTGCTCTGCAGTCCAAGGATCCACAATCGCAAACCCCGCTTGGTGCTTCACCAGTTCCGCCGCCGCGCTATATCCACGCACAGATATCGGATGGTGATAATGCTCATCTCGCGCAATAAGGCTTTGATGTAACAGTAGGCCTAATGGATCGCGGCTATCAAGCCCGATGATTGGCAACGGATAACTAATCAGGTCGTCAAGAGTTAATTCTGCGGGCAAGTGTTCAACCGTATTGGAGGGAACCAAAACCTTGAGTGATTCAGTTAAGAGCGTTTCACTTAATATAGCCGGCGGCGCTTCATCGCTAAACGCGATAGCAATATCAAGCTCATGCTTTAATAGCCCTGCACACAGTTCATCACGGTTTGCTGTCAGCAACTCAAAAGAGAGCTCTTGTTCGCGAGACATTTGGGCTATTACCGGAGTCAGCAATTTAGTCGCCAGAATCGGTGGCGCACCAATACGTAGATGCTGATGGCCTTGCTTAACTTTGTTGGTCAAAGATCGAAACTGACCCAGTTGCTGATACACTTTTTCTGCTTCAGGTAACAAGGTTTTAGCCTCTACCGTTGGCACCAACCGACCTTTCACACGTTCGAACAATCCAAACCCGAGTTGTTGCTCAGTGTGCGCCAGAATACGAGTCACATTAGGTTGTGACACATGCAGATTACGTGCGGCTCCAGATACGGTTCCGGTTTGCATGATGGCGTAAAAGACTTCCAACTGTCTTAGGTTCACATTGATGTCCTTATGGTTCGCGAAACAAATCTAGGGGTTGGCTTTTCTTGTATTAGCTAAGCTGTTTATCGGTTTAGCTGTTTAATTAGCTGTCTGTCTATTTATCTATTTGGCTATTTGGCTATTTGCGTGAGTTTATTTTAGTAACTCAGCTATCGTAGGTTGAAGCACCTCAGCCCAAGCTTGGTAAGCCTTCGCATTCAAGTGTAAGTCATCACACGAGTACTCATTCGACAAAAGCTTATTCGGTGACAATACAGAATTCACATCTAAGAACGCAATGTCTTGCTGGGAACAGTACTCGCTTATCTTACTATTGAGCAGTTCAACCGACGAATTCAAACCTTGCAGTTTAGAGCCAACATAAAGCGTTGATTGCACCAAGATTCGAATATCGTTTTCTTGCCACACCTTAAGCATATCAATGTAGTTCTGGCAGATATGGTCGACATCATAACCCTGAGCCAAATCGTTTATCCCTGCCATAAAGCACACCAGCTTTGGCTTCACATTCAACGTGGTATCAATACGGCGCAACATGCCAGTTGTGGTGTCACCCGCTAAGCCACGGTTGACCATCGAAACATCGCGAAAGATATCCGCCCAAGGTGCCCATTCGGTGATCGAATCACCAAACATCACTAGGTCTGCATTTGGGGAAAAATGGCGGTGATTGTCCGATGTCATGATGTAACGACTCATACTGTGGCCTCGTTGCTGAATCTCAGACTGAAGAGCAACCGCTTTGAGAATATCACTGTCCGGTGTAGTGCTATCAAATTGAGCCAGCAACCCTTCGATGTGAGGCTTAAAAGGGCTAAGACGAGTACTCAGTTGGTGGTGTTCTTTAAGGGAAGATAACCTCTCTAGTAATGCATACAGAGAGCGGTTTTGACCAACTTCTTGGAATAACTGATAGAGATCGAGGACAGGGTGTTGCTGCAGCGCGGCAAGTAATTGCTTGTCTTCCATGGTGTTATCTAACCCTTCAATTATCTAATGATGAACCCAAGATAATATCCGATTGCTTACGGGATAGATAACATTAGAAACAGAGAATGACTTAATCTCTACAAGGCAGGTTACATACCGCATAAAAATATCTTCCTGTACAAATCTCATTCCGACTCAAAAATCAGCACTTCATCATAATATGTATAAGAAATTAGCCACATATTGTGACCTCAGTCTCTCAGCCTACCGTCTACTCCTATTGCCACTATTTAACGGAGGATTTATAGAATATCAGGATGGTGAATAATAAGTTAAATCATAATAATAAGGACCTTAACGTGAAACTTTCTCTATCCAATACCGCGTTGGCCGTTACCGCCATCCTACTTGCAGGTTGCCAATCTGCACCTGAATCAGTTCAAGAACCAACAGCATACCAATGCCAAACGAATACCAATGCCGACGTGAATGACTTGAGGATCTATCAAGTGATGGTCGAAAGCTTTGTCAGTGGCGATGACTCAATTGGTCATGGGACAGGCTACGGAACCAGTCACCATAACGGAGACATCCAAGGTATTATCGACTCACTTGATTACATTGAATCTCTTGGCATGAACGGCATTTGGCTAACCCCAATCTTTAATTCAGAGCCTATCGAAAACCAAGACCATTGGGCTGATAGACTGGATGCTACCGGTTATTTTGCCACCGATTATTTCAATATCGATCCGAGATTCGGCACGATGGAAGAAGCTAAAACCTTAGTTGAAGAAGCTCATGCTCGAGGGCTTTATGTCTTCTTTGATGGCGTATTTGGCCACCACAAAAAAAACGTAGTGCCGTCACCAACAGGTAAGCTGCCCCAAGGAGAGGATAATCCAGTATCATATCCTGAGAGCCTAGCCTTCTATCAAGAAGTAGCCGAGTATTGGATCAAAGAGCTCAAAATTGATGGTTTGCGCTTAGATCAAGCTTATCAAGTGCCAAAAGAAGCTTGGAGTCAAATCAGAGAAACGGTAGACACCGCTTCTTCTCAAGTCGAATACGTAAACAGCGAAGGTAAAACCGTGAACCCTCTGGGTTATATGGTCGCGGAAATTTGGGCAGGTGAGAACCGCATTATTGAAACAGGCTACGGTTCAAATGAAGCACCGGCCTTATGTTCTGCGTTTGATTTCCCTATGCGCTACCGCCTGACGGAAACCTTTGCTGTAAACGAAGCTGGCGTGGGGAACAAAGGTGGAGAGTGGCTTGCAGAAGGCATGTCTTTACATTCGTTATACCCAGACCACGCAAAGCCAAATTTAATGATCGGTAACCATGACCTTGTGCGCTTTGGTGACTTATTACAGCGCGGTGATATCGCTTCTCCACAAGACAAAGAGTATTGGCAGCGCTATAAAGCGGCATTTTCATTCCAAGCAGCTTATACCGGCCCAATAACCACCTACTATGGGGACGAGATTGGCGATCAGCTAGAAGGTTTTGCAGACAAAGTATGGACTGATGACTGTGCTATTAATGGTCTGTGTGATGATCACGTAGCCCGTACTAGCGGTAAAGTAGAAGGTGTCACAGCCCAACTCAATGCGCACGAAAAAGACTTAAAGCAATACGTGACAAACTTGATGAAACTGAGAGAAACGCACCCCGCTCTATCACAAGGTAAACGTACAAACCTGATGGCCAATGATGTCGCCTATGTCGATCACAAAGCCTATGAAGGCGATGCTGTTGTCTACGCAGTGAACGTTACCAACAAAGAACAAACCATAAAACTAACCAAAGAAAAAGTCGGCTCCATAGCTGATCTGACGGATATTGAATCCAAGCAATCGATCTCAGCTATTGATGGCCACTACTCTATCGTTCTAAGCCCATTTGAAGCTCGTTTCTTGTCGATAACACAGCCAAGTGAAAAAGGGCCAATTGCGGCGATACTAGCGACAGGAAATGAAGTTGGACAAGGCTTCATGGCTCAATGTGACAATCCAACAATAAAAGCTGAAGGCCCTATTTCGAGCCCGCTTTATGTGGTTGGCAATTTTGCTGATTCAGGTTGGAAACATGTCGATCTACGAGAGTTTGAATATAAAGGTGACAACACTTACCAAGTCGTCACCACTGAAAAACCGGGCAGTTATCGCATGCAATATGCATCCAAGGCTTGGTCACCTCAGTTCACAGCGGATGGGCTTAACCTAAAGTTAGGACAGCTTAACTCGTTAATTAAAGGTGGTTACGGACAAGATACCGCTATCACTATTCGTAATGCTGGGCAGTATGTATGGAGCTTACAATTCGATGATGCGGGGCAACCACTGCAAATTATGGCTTCCAAATGTGCTGAATAGCCAAACCTAAGATCCGAGATCAACCAAGTAAAAACCCCTTATTCCTACGAATAAGGGGTTTTCTTTAATCTGCATTGGATATTAAGAGACCAGACACGATTAGAACGATATCTACCCCTGCTTCACTTGCAGGTGATTACGATTATCGCGGCTTTTCTTGATCAGCTCGTTGCTCTCGTCCATTTCATCTGACTTAGCAAGGCGATCATAAAGTAGCACATTCACTGTTGCTGCTAGATTCATGCAACCAACAGTTGGTACATAAACAACATGGTCAGCTCGGTCAGCGACATCTTGAGAAATAGAACCATCTTCAGGCCCAAAGATATAGATAGCGTTCTCTGGGTGTTTAAAACGTGGCAGTGGTGTTGCACCTTCGGCCAACTCCACACATACGATCTTAGTTTCTGAATTAAGGTTATCTAAAAACGACTCGACACCAGTAAGCGGGATAGTGCGCGTTGCACTCTTGGTATCGGTGTGAAATTTTGCAGCCTTGTCGTAGCGTTGCCCTGTGTATTTAACTTCGTCGACTTGGTAGCAACCCGCCGCACGCATAACCGCGCCAACGTTTGTCGGGCTCTTTGGGTTAGTTAAACCAATAGTCACATGGCTTTTGTTCATGAATCTTTCTCACTTAACGAATAAACATAGCAGGGTGCTACAAAGCGTCGCATTCTACCAAAGCAGCGCCAAATTCAAAAGCATCGAAACGAACGGCTCTTTTTACAGATAAGTACTTAGTTGCACCACCTATCACTTCAAAACCTAACCGCCATCATATTTATCAAACAAAAAGGTTTTAGGATAACAATTCAACAACAAGTCCGTTTACATTTCGCAACCACATTAATAATGTGTTGAAAATTGCATGAGACAATCACATAGGAAGTGCTAATGACCCTCACCATCAAAAACCGCCTTTATATTCTCTCTTTTATCCCTTTGCTACTAATGGCAATTGGGATGATGAGCGTGACGTATATGAAGAGCACTGAGCTAACCGCACAACAAGTAGAATCGACGCGTAGCAATATGATGGCGATGAAAGAAAAGGAACTCAAAGCGTACCTGCAAATGGCTCAGTCTTCGATATCTCCTTTCTTAGAAAAAGGTGCCACGCTTGAAGAAGCATTACCCACATTAAAAACTCTAGAATATGGTGAATCTGGTTATATTTTTGGCTACAGCTCTAAGGGTGTAAGAATCGTCATCGGACAAGGTACCGATGGCATTGGTAAAAATTACTACGACCTTCAAGACAAACAAGGCAATTACCTAATCCAAGACCTGATTAAGAACTCAAAAATTGGGGAATTCACCACTTACTACTTTCCCAAGCCAGGTCAATCCATTGCGTTACCAAAACTCAGCTACTCAATCTTTATTCCACAATGGGATTTAATGCTCGGCACGGGTTTTTATACCGATGATATTGACGCCGTGATCAGCGACATGAAAGAGAGCTCGAATGCTGCGCTACAAAGCTCACTGACTGCCATTGCAATTTTCTGTGGCTTGATTGCCTTAGTGGTAGCGGTTTTCGCTGTTGCAGTGAACCGTACAATCATGCAACCACTCGAGCAATTTGACCGTTCGATCAGTGCCTTTGCAAGTGGTGAGGCCGACCTAACGGCTCGAATGGAAACATTCAAAGCGCCTGAGTTCGCCAAACTTAGTGAGAACTTTAATGCCTTTGTTGCTAGCCTACAGACCATCATTCGTAGCGTGAGCGATGTTGGTCAGCAAGTTGTATCAGAAACGAGCAGCATGTCTTCTCGCGCAGCTCAGGTCGACGAGATAGCAACAGGTCAACGTGAAGAGACAGAACAAGTAGCAACGGCGATGACCGAGATGACGACAACTGCGCAAGAGATCTCAAGCAACGCAAGCCAAGCCGCCGACTCAGCTAAACTTGCAGAGAACAATGCAAAAGAAGCTCAGCAAATAGTCAATGCTGCTGCAGGTTCCGTAGCAGACCTTGCAAGTGAAGTATCAGAAGCAAACACTGTGGTGTCTCGCCTTGAAGGAGATGTACAGAACATTTCATCTTCACTGACTGTCATTCAAGATATAGCGGAACAGACCAACCTATTAGCACTAAATGCCGCGATTGAAGCCGCGCGAGCTGGTGATCAAGGCCGAGGTTTTGCGGTAGTTGCGGATGAAGTTCGTAAGCTTGCAAGCCGCACACAAGAGAGCACGGGCGACATTCACAAAATGATCCAACAGCTAAAATCCGCTTCAGATGCCGCGGTGAAAGCAATGGATTCGAGCCAAAGCAGAAGTGCTCAAACGGTAGAAGAAGCAAATGCAGCAGCTGCAGCACTTGCTAAAATTCAAGATTCGATTGATACCATTATGGACATGAACTCACTGATTGCGACGGCGACTGAACAACAGAATATTGTTGGCCAAGAGATATCTCAACGCATTGTTGTGATTTCAGACCAAAGTTCTCAATCGGCATCGCTAGCAAACCAAAACCGTACAGGTAGCCAAAACCTAAACAGCCGAGCAAACGAGTTGTACCACTTGGTTGATCGCTTCACGGTTTAATGCTTAATGCTTAGTGCTTAGTGCTTAGTGCTTAGCAAGTAAAAGCTATAAAACATCAATAAAAATGGGCTTCAGAATCTTTGTTCTGAAGCCCATTTTCTTGTCCATTGTGTCTTGCCAGATAGAACTAGTCTAATTGCTCAGACAAGAAGTCGACTAACAAGCGAACCTTTGAAGACAAATTACGGTTCTGTGGGTAAAGCGCCCAAATCCCCTCTTTATCGTCTCGGTAATCAGATAACACCTCAACCAATTCGCCAGACTCAAGATCTTCACTCACGTAATATTCTGGTAGCTGCACTAAGCCAATACTCTGTTTCGCTGCGTCTTGTAAGGCTAAGCCACTGTTACATTTAATGCGTCCATTAACCCGAACTGAGCGAGGTCGCCCATTTTCTTTAAAACGCCAATGCTCAAAGCCGCCGACTAAACATTGATGATTGCTCAACTCAGAGAGCGTATGCGGTTCACCGTAACGTTCAATATATTCAGGGCTTGCGCACACGTAGAGTTGACGTTGAGACAGCTTCTTTGCCACAAGGCTCGAATCTTCTAGGCGTCCAAGACGAATAGCGACATCGACACCCGAATCAATAAGGTCGAGCTTTTGATTGGTCAACATCAGCTCAAGTTCGACTTGTGGGTGGAGCTTTAAGAACTGATGAAGTATTGGGGCGAGTTGACGCTCACCATAAGTCACAGGTGCCGTTACTTTCAGCAAACCTTTCGGCGTGGATTGCATCTGCGTGACGGCTAACTCAGCAATTTCTAAACCTTCGACCAACAACTTACACTGCTGATAATAGAGTTGCCCAGCCTCTGTTAGAGAAACCTTACGAGTCGTTCGATTGAGTAGTTTTACTGCGAGGCGTTCCTCGAGATTTGCCACTCTACGACTGATTTGAGCCACTGACGTAGCGAGTTTCTGTGCGGCACCAGTAAAGCTTTCGCGCTCTGCCACTGCAACAAACTCACTTACCCCTTCCCAATTGGCCATGCCTCTACCCTATTCTGAACTATGGTTACCCATACAGTGTATTGAAGATATAGATCAGTGTCACCTAGCTTAATATACGCCGTGCACATACAAAGGCCTTCATTGAAGCTAATATCGCATTCCCCACAAGGCTCCAACCGACCTAATCTACAAAGTTCGAACCGACCTTGTATTACAAATACTATTATCAAAAAATACTCGTATCCAAAAAGAAAGCCCGCACTCATTGAGTACGGGCCTTATTATTGTCTATTACAGATGTGTGAGGGTTAAAACTAGAAACGATTAGCCACTCACTTTTGCCTGTTCAGTCTCAAAGATTACACTTCAAACTGAGAAACTAGGCTATCAAGTGCTTCACACTGTTCTGCTAGTGAGATGCATGCGTTCTCTGCATTGTTTGCCATCTCAACCATTTTCATGGTGCTTTCCGCGATACGTTGAACATTCTGGTTCACTTCTTCAGACACCTGAGACTGCTGAGAAGCCGCTGTTGCGATTTGCGTATTCATCTCATTCATCTTGCCGATTGAGTTACGAATCTCGCTCAATGATGAAGCAGCAGTGCCCGCTTGAACAATGGTTTTCTCGCCACTTGCCTTGCTTTCTGTCATCACGCCAACGGCATGTTTAGCGCCAACTTCTAAGCGTTCAATCATTGATTGGATTTCACCCGTACTGTCTTGAGTTTTGCTCGCAAGCGCACGGACCTCATCAGCAACTACCGCAAAACCACGACCTTGCTCACCAGCACGCGCGGCTTCAATCGCCGCATTCAATGCCAATAGATTGGTTTGCTCTGCAATGCCTTTGATCACGCCAAGAATAGAAGCAATGTTCTTCACATCAGTATCCAATTCCTGAACCACACCACCTGCATTCTCGATATCTTGCGCAAGGCGTTCAATTGAAGTTACGGTTAAGCCCAAAGTGCTGTCTGCTGATTCCACTTCATTGTTCGCAACGTTACTTGCGGTTGCCGCATCTAACGCGTTACCACTTACCGTTTCACTGGTCGCTTGCATTTCATGAACGGCAGCCGCGACTACTTCACTTTCTTTCTGTTGATTCGAAGAAAATTCAGCCACATTCTGCGTTATTGATTTGATGTTTTCCATCTCTGCACGTACGGCATTTGATGTCAGAATCACTTGTTCAACAGTGGTATGTATCTTACTAACAAACTTGTTAAACGCTGAACTTAAGCGAGCAATCTCGTCAGAACCTTCAACTTTCATTCGCTGAGCCAAGTTACCGTCACCCGATGCGATTTCATTCATCGCTTTCTCTACGCTCTGAATCGGCTGAACGATAAAACGGTTCGATAACCACATCGAAAACAAAGCCGCAAGTACCGCCACGGCCATACCTACTTCGATGATCAGCTTACTTTCTTCAATCGAGTCATTAGCTTGCTGGCGAAGCTCTTTTTGTTTGACTGCAATCAGCTCTCTAATATAGCCGAGTTGATCGTCAATGATCGCAAACTCAGCGTCCAATGCCGGCGAGTAATCTATGTTGTGTTGAAGAGCATTGGCAGGGTCAGCGAACATTGGTTCGTGCAATGCCACCCACTTTTTCATCGCCTTTACCAGTTTCGCTAGCTCGTCTTGAGAAGATGAGTCTAAGACACCTGCGGTATATAGGGTTTGAACACTTTCAAAGCGTGGCGCAGCTTTATAAGCGTTGTCTTCAAACTCAAATTTTTGATATTCGATCGCATCCTTATCTTTAGCAAGTAACAAACCTTGCGCTGATGCAATGACTTGATAGATATCTCGGTACCCATCTTCTAGGTTGTCGAGAACCGGTTGAACCACATTATTGAGCTCATGGTTAATCGCTGCTTGCGCGTTAGATTTAATCACGTTAAGCACAGTAACAGTTGAGAAAACAATCACGATAACCATTAGAGGGATCACAATTTTACTCTTAATAGAAAGGTTTTTGATATTCATAGAGGGTTTATAACCACACATTAAATAGGGACGCGCGCATAATATACAGTATCGATAAAAAAGCCAGCTATAGTTTTGTGAATCTCATCGCATATAAAACTAGACGATGAAAACGAGTGCTTCGCATTTAACCAGACGTCAACCTGAAAAAGTTAAAGTGGACAATATTGAATTTATTTACCTTAGACATGTTCTATTACTGGAGAAGTCGTCGAAATAACACCATAATATAGGGCTCTAAAATAAGTAGGTAAGAACATGAAAATTTGTGGTGTTGAAATCAAAGGTAACGATGCAGTCATCTGTCTTCTATCTCTATCAGACGGTGTATTTAACATTCCTGATTGCCGAGTTTCTAAAGTTGCTATTAGTGACGCAAACGACACACAGAATATGAAAGATTTTCAATTTTCTTTTGCAAAGTTAATGGAAGATTACCAAGTAGAAAAAGTGGTAATTCGTCAACGCCAAACTAAAGGCAAATTTGCTGGCGGTGGCTTCGGCTTCAAACTAGAAGCGGCAATTCAGTTGATCGACGGCCTAGACGTAACCGTTGTATCTCCGAATGAAATCAAAGAAAGCCTTAAGCGCAACCCTCTTATGATGAAGTTCAAAGAAACAGGCCTTAAGCAGTACCAAGAAGCACCGTTTACCACGGCTTACGCTTGTTTAATGCAGCGCTAATCAATAGTCGCTAGCCAATATTGATACAGAAAGAGCCTGAATATTCAGGCTCTTTTTTGTTTCTAGCAATCTATTTCAAGTTTAGTTGGTTTTGGTTGACACATTACCTCTCTAATGCTGTTCGTCTACGGAACTTAATCAACTCAGGCTTTTTCACCACCAGATAAACAGCGGTCGCTGACAACGCGAAGCCTATTGCGCCATAAATGTCGAATGACTCTCCAAAAATGAGCCACGCTTGAATGGCAGTTGTGGGTGGAACGAGGTAAAACACAGATGCCACACTTGAAGAAGCGCCATGCTCTACCATGTAAAGCAGCAATAAAATAGCAATGCACGATAGAACAATCACTAGCCAAGCCAGAGTTAACGTGAACTCGATAGTCCAGTTCACCTGCATAGTTTCGTAACGCATTGCAAAAGGTAAGAACAATGCTGCTGCTGCCAAGTACTGCACCATCGCGCCACCGACCATATCTGTACCCTGGCAAAAGCGCTTCTGATACAAAGTACCGACCGTAATACCCACCAAAGAAACCAAACATAATAACGTTGCCAAACCTTTTTGGTCGTCTGACTGCCACTCAATATTGCCCATTAGCACCAAGCTAATACCCGCGAAACCAAGGGCTAAGCCTAGCCATTGTGCGACGTTAAAACGCTGCGAGGTACAGCTGATCATTATCAATGCCGTCAGAATCGGTTGTAAGCCAACAAGTAGAGAACTCAACCCGGCGGGCATACCCATATCAATCGCGAGATAAGTGCCACCAAGGTAGAAGCCATGAATCAAAATACCCACCACACAAGCGTGAAAAAATGCTCGACCACGAGGAATACGACGCTTAAGGATTGCAATCAAAACCAAGAATAGCGCCACGTTGGCTACCATCCTAAGTGAAAGTAACGTTGCTGGTTCAGCGTATTCAACACCAAGACGAGCGCCAACAAAGCCTGACGACCACAATAGTACAAACACAAACGGAATCATTTTAATCAGCATTACAAACCTCTGGTCAACTCTTCATCAATGCTGTTACCTTAGTTGGGTACAGATAACTAATAAAGATACAGATATAACACTTTAAATGGTTACAGATTAAGTGTGAGTTACAAGGGGGAAACGTGGAAGAAAAACTCAGCGGCAATAAATATCTCGCGATAGAACAACACATTAAGGCTCAAATCGATAAAGGGCTCTTTCACCCAGACGACCGCTTGCCTTCCATTCGTCAACTCAGTGAACAACTCGGTGTGAGCAAAAACACCGTGATTCGCGCTTATCAAGAACTGGAAGCGACGGGCTGGGTTTATTCTGTGCCTAAATCAGGCTATCGTGTGAAAACACCGAACACCACCATCTGGGATGCACCGAGCCAGCCTCAAAAAGTCGACCTCTTGTCGGTCACCAAATCTGTACTCTCCCGTCCGAAAGGTCGCTTGAAACTGCTTGCTGGTTCTGCACACCCGAACATTAATAACCCTGCCATTCGTAGCTTGTACGCCGAAATCGGTCGCCATAGCCGTTTGCAAACTCAGCTTCCCGGTTATTACCAATTACCTCCCGGCGATGAGCAATTAGTAAAGCAGTTGCTAAAGATCACCCATGATCTAGGCGTGCCTGCGGGATCGAATGAAATTGCAATTACACATGGTGCTCAACAGGCGATCAGTCTGGCTTTACGTGCATTAACCAAACCGGGAGACATCGTGGCGGTCGAGTCGCCCTGTTACTTCGGCAATCTGCTTTTACTTGAATCGCTTGGCTTGCAAGCACTAGAAATTCCAAGCAGTGTTAGCCACGGCATTGATATTCCATCACTACAAAGTTCGTTGAACAAATGGGAAGTAAAAACCTTACTGCTAACACCAAACTTTACCAATCCAACGGGTTCACGAATGCCATTGGCTAACCGAAAGGCATTACTGGATATCTCCGGATCTTTACCGATTATCGAAGACGATGTATTCGGTAGCTTGGCATTCGACACACCCATTGCCAGCCTCAAAGAGCTTGATGACCAAGATCGAGTCATTTACGTCAACTCTTTGTCCAAGACCTTAGATTCTCGCTTGCGTATTGGCTGGTTACTCTCAGGCCGTTACCAAGCTCAAGTTGAAAAATACCTGTTATGCGACAACATGGGCAGCTCCAATTTAATGCAATCAGCGGTTGGGCACTTCCTCACTACGGGGAAGTATCGAAGTCATTTGTCTAAGATGAAGCGACTCTACCAAGTCAATCAAAAGCAATTCCAAAGCCTGTTAATACAAGCGCTTGATGGCTATGAACACCTTGTTGGCCGCTACCATCTGTCAAAGCCTGAGGGATCTTTTCTAAACTGGATCACGTTACCTGAATCGGTCGATAGCTACGCGATTTATCAAGATTGTTTGAAGCACAAATTGGGAATATTACCTGGCACAGTATTTGGGACAAACGATCAATATAAACACTGCTTGCGCTTCACGGTAGCGAATATCGAAGAGAGTAAAGAGTGGAAAGAAGGGGTTGTGACACTAGCGAAAATAATCGCGAAACATACTTCTTTCTGATCGAATATTTCTGACTGCTAGATCATTCAACAATGAATAAACGTTAACTAAAACAACAAATACAATCACCAAGAAAATGCGTCAAACGATCACAGATAATACTCCGAAATACCTTTGTAAGTTTTTTAGAAAAATTCAAAAATAATTAGGATTTAACCCCTAACTTTACTGAGTATTTTGTTAGTCTTGGAAACAATTATTTACAATCCAAACAAAAATTAATTGGATCGCTAGAGGTTGTTTTTTTGAATATGAAATTATTCGGCAGTTCCCTAATCCTTTCGGGAACGGCATTAGGGGCTGGCATGCTTGCTATTCCCATGGTTTTGGCCCAGTTTGGCTTCATGATCAGCTCAGTGCTGATGCTACTTATCTTTATCGGCACCACTTACTCTGCACTCCTACTGGCAGAAGCGTGTACCAAAACGAAAGACAACAGTGGCATGAGCAGTGTTGCTTACCTAACTCTGGGCAGCAAAGGTAAACACTTTATCAATGCACTCTTTTACCTGCTACTGGTATGCATGCTGATCGCCTATATCTTGGGTGTTGGCGACATCATTCATAAGCTACTGCTCGACGTCGGCGTAGACATCTCTGCATCCGCTGCTTATACCGTCTTCAGCCTATTGATGGGGGTGATTGTAGTCGCGGGTAAGTCTTATATCGATAAATTAAACCGTGGTCTATTCATCATGATGGTGGTGATGCTCTTCATTGTTATTGCCTCTCTGTTTAGTAATATCCGTCTAGATTACCTAACTCAAACTAGCCAATACACGGCCAATGACGTGGTGCAATACAGCGCGGTTATCTTTACTAGCTTTGCCTCTATGGTGGTGATCCCGTCACTGGTTATTTACAACCGAGAAGCGACTCAAAAGCAGATCCGCAATATGATTCTGCTGGGCTCGGTGATTCCACTAATCTGCTACCTAACTTGGTTGTTCGCGATTATCGGTAACCTTGGTACAGACGCTATCAGTCAGTTCCATAACATTTCAGAACTGATCTCAGCGTTTAGCGGTCAATCTTCTTG
Source organism: Vibrio sp. 10N.239.312.C11 (assembly GCF_041466065.1). Taxonomy (NCBI): domain Bacteria; kingdom Pseudomonadati; phylum Pseudomonadota; class Gammaproteobacteria; order Vibrionales; family Vibrionaceae; genus Vibrio; species Vibrio sp. 10N.239.312.C11. Next base: position 24,597 of record NZ_JBFSRZ010000043.1, on the reverse strand, counting down.
GTTGAAGGTAGTCATTGCGCTGTTCTCAGCACTGGCATTGGTAACCTCTTTCCTTGGTGTGTCGATGGCGCTGTATGACCAAAACAAAGACGCAGTCACCAACAACAAAGCACTAGCTTATGCTCTGACCTTTGTACTGCCACTGGTATTAGCAGAGCTGTTCGCAAGCCAGTTCGTGAGCATGCTGGACTATGCAGGCATGGTGTTGGTGTTCCTAGCTATCTGGGGACCACTCGCAATGGTGGTTAAGGTTCGTAGGCCTGACTTCCCTCACCTTCAAACCGAAGGCAGTTACACAGCAGCCGGTGGCGATACGGCACTGATGGCAACATTCGGTTTTGGTGCGTTGATTTTTATCTCTTGGTTTATGGGGTAACTATTCACTTAGTCATAGACCCAAACTAAAACCAGAAAGAGCAGCGTTGGCTGCTCTTTTTTTATGCCGAATTTCCCTACACACGTTGTTCCTTCCTCCTTCTCGACAAATATCGCCTGAGACCTACAAACAACGTATTTAGAAACAATCATTTAGATAAACAACTCGTCATATTTAGATCTCAGCACCAGTTCAAAACACCATGTTCTATGATCATATAAAGTAACTCCATTGCTGACACATCTGATAATTAGATCACAAAACAACCTCAATGGTATTGTATTGGTACTATCATTTAAAATACCATCATTGCGTACCCTACAGTACTAAAGGACATAATAATGAAATCGACTAACTTCAAACTGTCTTCAATGATGTTCATTGAATGGTTTATCTGGGGAGCATGGTTTGTTCCCTTATGGCAAATACTCAATACCAATGGTTTTACCCCGACTGAGATCGCGTGGTCTTATGCATGTACCGCAATCGCCGCGATCATTTCACCGATCCTAGTTGGATCAATCACCGACCGTTTCTTCGCAGCACAGAAAGTACTTTCAGTGATGTTGATAGCGGGTGCAGGATTAATGTACTTAGCAGCTCAACAAACCGAGTTTGCCACCTTCTTCCCAATCCTTTTGCTTTACTCGTTAACTTACATGCCGACGATTGCACTGACCAACAGCATTGCTTTCTCTAACGTAGAAGACGTAGAACGTGACTTCCCGCGTATTCGTGTAATGGGCACCATCGGCTGGATCGCTTCTGGTATCGCGATTGGTTTCTTACCTGGTTGGTTGGGTTACGGTGATATTTCATCAAGCAATATCCCTCTAATTCTGACGGCACTCGCTTCGGCTGCTCTAGGTATCTTCGCACTGACTCTGCCAGACACTCCGCCAAAAAGTACCGGTAAACTTAGCCTAAAAGTGATGCTTGGCCTTGATGCACTCGTGTTACTGAAAGACAAAAACTTCCTAGCATTCTTTGTTTGTTCTTTCATGTTCAGCATGCCATTGGCGTTCTACTACATCTTCGCAAACGGCTACTTAACCGAAGTCGGCATGAGCAACGCGACTGGCTGGATGACGCTGGGTCAGTTCTCTGAAATCTTCTTTATGTTGGCATTACCTTTCTTCACCAAACGATTTGGTATTAAGAAGGTACTACTACTTGGTCTCTTTACGGCAGCAGTTCGTTACGGTTTCTTCGTCTACGGAAGCGCAGACACTTGGTACCTATACTCACTGCTGTTCGCAGGCATCCTATTGCACGGTGTGAGCTATGACTTCTACTTTGTAACGGCTTATATCTATGTCGACAAAAAAGCACCCGCTCACATGCGTACCGCAGCGCAAGGCCTTATTACATTGGGTTGCCAAGGTATCGGTAGCTTGCTGGGTTACCGCTTGGGTGGCGTATTAATGGAGAAGATGTTTGCTTACGACGAACCGCAGAATGGACTCACGTTTGATTGGTCCGGCATGTGGGGCTTCGGTGCCATCATGATCGCCATCATCCTCGTGATCTTCATGTACTTCTTCCGTGAACCAAACGGCGAAATCAAAGAGATTAAAATCGACAACAAATCAGATGGAAACCCATCAGAGCTGACTCAAGTAGAAAAAGCTCAAGCGTAACTTTATACCTGCTCAGTCTTCTCTCTAGCCTTATCTTTTAGCTAAAGGCTGAGCAGTTTTTTAAATAACCTATTTTTGGTGAAGTAAGATGAACATTTCAAAACAAGACAGAATTTTAGGCACTTTTTATGGTCAAGCTCTGGGTGATTCAATGGGAATGCCATCAGAGCTTTGGCCTAGAAGCCGAGTAAAAGCGCACTTTGGTTGGATTGATTCTTTCCTACCGGGGCCTGCTGAAAACAACGCCGCTTGTTATTTCGATGCTTGCCAGTTCACGGATGACACCTCAATGGCGCTGGCTCTTGCTGACGCTATCATCGAATGCGACGGTGAGATCTCACCAGAAATCATTGCTCGCAACGTATTAAGCTGGGCTGAAGGCTTCGACGCATTCAACAAAAACATTTTCGGCCCTAGCTCAAAAGCTGCGATGCGTGCGATTAAAGAAGGCACTTCCATTGATGAGCTTGAAAACAACGGTGTGACCAATGGCGCTGCGATGCGTGTATCGCCAATGGGCTGCCTTGTACCAACCACCAGCCTCGATACCTTCATCGATAAGGTTGCGCTGGCTTCAAGCCCAACGCACAAGTCAGATGTCGCTATCGCGGGTGCGGTTGCGATTGCTTGGTCGGTATCAAAAGCGATTGAAGGACATAGCTGGAGCGAAATTAAAGACCAATTACCTGCGATTGCCAACGCAGCACAAACCAAGAACATCACCACATTCAGCGCCTCAATGGGCGCTCGTATTGAACTTGCTTTGATGGTTGCTTCAGAAAACAGCGGCATTGAAGAACGCATGGAAAAAGTCTACAACTTAGTCGGTGCTGGCGTGAGCACAATTGAATCGGTACCAGCAGCTATTGCGATGGTTGAACTGGCACAAACCGATCCAAACCGCTGTGCGATCTTGTGTGCTAACTTAGGTGGTGATACCGACACGATTGGTGCGATGGCGACCGCAATTTGTGGCGCATTGAATGGTATACAAGCTATTGATGTTGATTTGAAGAAACAGCTAGATGACGAAAACCAACTCGACTTTGCAGGTTATGCCGCCACCTTCCTGCGTCTAAGAGAAATTAAGGAGCAAGGGTATGCCTCATAGTTCTTTGGTTACACTGATTCCAACCCTAAAGAATCAACGACAGTTGTGCCTGATTGGTGCGGCTGTGGTCGATATCGTGACAGAAACACCTGCCCTCCCGAAGCGTGGCACCGATGTAGAGCTGACCGAGAAAGGCATTCATGTCGGCGGTTGCGCTCTAAATATCGCGATTGCTCTGAAAAAGCTGGGTGTTGAATCAATCAATGCCTTACCAATTGGTCAAGGTAAGTGGGCTGACATCATCACCACAGCAATGGCTGAAAAAGGCCTAACAAGTCACCTACAAGATCCAAGTGGCGACAATGGCTGGTGCTTAGCCCTCGTTGAGCCAGACGGTGAACGAACCTTCTTGTCTGTTAGCGGTGTCGAGAACAACTGGAACCAACAAGCACTTGATCAGTTAGATCTGCAAGACAATGCGATTATCTACCTTTCAGGTTATCAGTTGTCTTCGGGTTGTGGTGAAGAGATCGTTAGCTGGCTGGAAACGTTGCCCAACAGCATTGAGCTATTCATCGATTTTGGCCCTCGCATTGGTGATATTCCAAAACCACTGTTTGATCGCCTAATCAACCTGAAACCAACGGTATCTTTGAATCGCCAAGAAGCTGAAGTTCTGGGTATGCAAGACATCAACACCTTCGTTGAGCAATGGCATAACACTTATCGCTGCCCGCTGATTTTACGCATCGACAGTGATGGTGCTTTGTTCGCCACTCATGACGGCTACGGAAACGTTGCGCCATTTAAAGCAACAGTGGTCGATACCATAGGTGCAGGTGACACCCATGCCGGAGGCGTATTAGCTGGCTTGGCTTCTGGTTGGGAATTGCCCGACGCAATCTTGTTAGGCAACGCCGTGGCATCTTACGTGGTGAGCCATGTAGGTGGCGATTGTGCCCCAAGCGTGGACGAGATTACTCGCTACCTTACCCAATACTAATCCTTGCTAATTCATGTAGACACTAGGCTCAGTCTTACTGGGCCTTTTTGTTACGCCTGTCTTTTTTTACCTACCTTTTTGGCCTTTCTCACATGATTAAATTTTCTGCTTTGAACCGCTTTTCAGTTGCAAATAACAGAGCAACAAGGATTCTGCTCGCAAGCTGTGGAATCAATCTGTGCATCGGTGTTCTCTATACCTGGAGTGTATTCAAAAACTCGCTTTTAGAACTTGGTTGGAACAACACTCAAGCCTCGATGCCCTACACGATCACCATCATCACTCTTTCATTGGCACTGCTCATTGCTGGTCGTATTCAAGATAAGATCGGCCCACAAAAGGTATTGATGGTGGGTTCTTTGATGGCGGGAGGTGGCATGATCTTAGCGAGCCTATCTTTGACACCATGGAACCTGAATGTGAGTTTTGGTTTGATCACTGGTGCGGGAATTGGCTTCGCTTACGCATGCTTGAACCCAACGGCAATGAAGTGGTTTCACTCTTCTCAGAAAGGCATGGTGAATGGGTTACTCGCCACTGCATTTGGCCTTGCGGCTATCTACTTGGCTCCGCTTACTAGCTACCTAATATCTGTCGTTGGATTGGAACAAAGCCTTCGCATACTTGGAACTGGACTCATCATCATTGCTTTCCCACTGGCTTGTTCGATCAAAAACCCGCCAACTGGGTATGAGCCGAAAGCCAGCTCAGAAGAATCTGACACCTCAAAGCCTAAACCACCTCCAGCACGAAATTACATGTGGAAAGAGATGCTCGCCACCAAGCAATTCTACCTCTTGTGGTTCACTTACGCCTTTGGCGCTGCCGCTGGTTTGATGATCATCGCCAACATCACCTCGATTGCTGCTGAGCAAGCCAATATCTTAGAAGGCGCTTATTTGATTGTCACCTTATCGATATTCAACTCAGCAGGTCGATTAGTGTCTGGGCTATTGAGCGACAAGATTGGCGCATTAAAAACGTTGGCGATCGCGCTTGGGCTACAAACCATCAATATGCTGCTGTTCAGCCAGTTTGTTTCTAGCCCGACTCTAATGGTTGGCGCGGCATTGGCTGGCATTGGATATGGCACCTTGTTAGCGGTGTTTCCTTCAATCATGGCGGACTTATACGGCCTGAAAAACTTTGGCGCCAACTACGGTGTACTTTATACCGCTTGGGGCATTGGCGGCTTTATCGGCCCTATCCTTGCGGCAATATCCGTCGATTGGTACGGCAGTTATTCGATAGCCTATTTGATCTGTGCGGTGTTGGTGAGTATCGCCGCAGTCCTGACCTTCAAAGTAAAACCCATTTCAACAAAGCCTTGCAGCGGCACAGAGTTAGCCCCACATGACCAACCAGAACGCTCAAGCTAACTGGACAAAACCTCTGAGTGGTGGAATCTTTGTTTCGCCCTCAGATTTCACATTTCTATTAAGTGTGGGCTGAGAACTTCGGGTATACTTCGATTAAATATAAAAGCTAAAACAGACCTTTATGAGCGCGTATCAACCACTGCTTACCCTGATTCAAGAACGAATCGAACAGAAAGATAAATCACCCTTATACCTGAAGATTGCCGATTCAGTGAAGCTGGCGACTGAGCAACAGATGCTCAAAGGTGGAGACTTCATTCCTACCGAGCGTGAGTTCAGTGACAAGCTTGGTGTGTCTCGTATCACCGTTCGTAAAGCGTTGGATATATTAGATAAAGAAGGCGTGATTGTTCGCTCTCGCGGTTTGGGTACCATGATCAGTGAGACCGTTGAGTACTCCAGCAAAGAGGCGACTGGCTTCTCTCAGCAAGTGGTCTTGAAAGGCAAAAAGCCCGACACGTTATGGATTAAAAAAGACGTGATCGCGTGTTCTTCTGAAATAGCCAAGATGCTTAAAATCGCCGAAAACGATCAAGTCTTTCTATTGAAGCGCGTTCGTTACATCGACGAGCAAGCCGTATCTATTGAAGAGTCTTACGTTCCTGCGCATCTTATCCACGACCCTGACGAGATCCAGTTGTCGCTTTACGACTACTTCCGTAGCCAAGATATCTCGCCAACCAAAACACAAAGTCGTGTATCCGCTAAGATGCCAACGGAAGAGTTTCTAGAGAAGCTCAACATCGATGAAACGGTTCCTGTACTGCTTATCGAGCAAACCGCTTACGATAAAAAAGGCGTGCCGATTGAATACAGTATCAACCGCTGTCGTGGTGATATGTATGTGTTCGTAAGCGAAGACTAGCATCAAAAATGACAGCAGATACAAGAAGCCCGTTAGTCCGATTAATAACAGCCGGACTAACGGGCTTTTTATTTTCTGATTACCATGGCCAAAAACTAAAAGTGCTTACTTGGTCAAATTACCAAGCAGCTGCTCACACTGTGCTTTTAGCGATTTAAGCTCATCTTCATTCATCTGAGAGAGACACAGCATTTCTACTGGCACGGTCTGCGCTTGCTCTTTGAGCTCTACTCCTGCAGGCGTCAGTGTAATAACTCGAACTCGTTCATCTTCAGCACTGCGAGTTCTAAGCACGTAACCTTTCGTTTCCAAGCGCTTGAGTAAAGGCGTCAACGTACCTGAATCCAAATGCGTTTTTGCGCCTAGGGCTTTGACATTCATCTCTTTTTCTTCCCACAGCACCATCATCACAATGTACTGCAAGTAAGTAAGGTCAAGCGCTTTCAGTAAAGGTTGATACGCTCTACTCATTGCATTCGATGCACTATACAGTGCAAAACACACCTGATTATCCAGTTTTAGATAGTCATCTTGGTCGCTCATGATCACCTCACCAATAAATTAAATTGTGCACAATATACTTGCGCGCTCGAATTTTATCAATTAAGCTAGCTTTAAAATTAAGTTGCACGCAATCTAATTTTACACAACTCAAACAAGGACTAAGACAATGACAACACTCTACACAACTTCTGCTACAGCTACTGCAGGTCGTAACGGCCAAGTTTCTACTGATGACAACCTGCTTTCAGTGGCGTTGAGCTACCCTAAAGAGATGGGCGGAACAGGTGAAGCGACAAACCCTGAGCAACTGTTTGCTGCGGGCTACTCTGCGTGTTTCTCAAATGCTCTACTTCATGTAGCTAAAGAGATGAAAATCAAAATCGCATCGGCGCCAACGACTGCAACAGTCGGTATCGGACCAAATGAAAACGGCGGCTTTGCTTTAACTGTTGCTCTATCGATTGAACTGGATCTAGAGCAAGAACAAGCTGTGACGCTTGTGAAAACGGCGCACCAAGTTTGCCCTTACTCAAACGCGGTTCGTGGCAACATTGATGTGAAATTGTCGGTTAACGGACAAGCGCTTTAGCCGCTTCATCCCCCCTCCCGCTAAAAAAATGTCCCGCACTAGGCGGGACATTTTTTATATGCGATAGAAAGCTTCTAGCTCTGAGTTGCTAACTCTTAAACGTATTCGAGAGCTCTTTCAGCGATGTTGCCAACTCAGCCTGCTCTTTCGCTGTTGCAGCAATTTGCGTTGCGCCTGTCGTAGATTCTGTCGACTTCTGCTCTACCGCGACAACGTTCTGAGCAATATCTTGAGTCACTACTGCTTGCTCTTCAGTTGCGGTTGCGATCTGCTCTGCCATGCTGAATATTTCGCTCACAGCCCCTGAAATATCTTGCAGGGTCTGTTCTACTCCTCGTGAGTCTTCAACCGCTCTTGAAGACATCTTCTTGCTGTTATCAATCACATTGAATGCTGTCTGTACGTCAGATTGTAGCGAGTTAATGAAGCCTTCAATTTCCGAAGTGGACTGTTGCGTACGCTGAGCCAAAGTACGAACTTCATCGGCTACGACAGCAAAACCACGACCTTGTTCACCAGCTCGAGCGGCTTCAATCGCTGCATTTAACGCTAACAAATTGGTTTGTTCGGCAACAGATTTAATCACATCAATCACACTGTTAATGTTGTTGCTGCTTTCGTGTAGATGAGTGATTTTTTCAGCGAGGCCGTTAATCTCAGAAGCCAAGGTTTCTATCGACTCATAAGATTGTTGAACCGTGCTTAAACCTTGCTGTGATTGTTCATCAGCGATCTTCGCTGAGCTTGCCGTTTGCTGTGTTTTAGCCGCGACTTCATTCACCGTCGCTGATAGCTCTTCTGTTGCTGTCGCAATCAAGCCAATCTGGTCTTGCTGTTCAACTAAGGTGCTTGAGTTGTATTGGCAAGTTTGCGCCGTCTCTTCTGCTGCTGAAGCAAGTGTCAGGCTAGATTGAGATAGGTTATCGATAACTTGAGAAAACTTCTCTAATGTTTCATTAAGCGACGATGAGATTTGACCCAGCTCACTATTACCTTCGTAAGTCGCACGAACGGTTAAGTCATTGTCATTTCGGACTTTAGAAAGCACTCGCGTTAGATCTTTAACTCGAGTCGTTAAATCAGTAATGGCTTTGAAGCTAACAAAAGTTGCGAACAAAGTGATCACAACAAACATCACAATGCTGCCCATCATTGCTGATTGAGCTTGCTGAGTTTTCTGATCCGTCAGTGTAATAAGAGACTCTGCTAACTGATTTTCAGTCTTCTTCAGCTGAACAATTCGTGCCGTCGATTGAGCAAACCAATAAACAGGATCGACATCAAAACCACTCATTTTCGATTCAGCCACATCACGAAGTTTTTCCACTTCAGCCACCGAGCGATCATTCAGTTGCTGTTTAAAGAAATCAACGTTATCTGGGTTACCCAAAACTTCAAAGTTCGCAAAATATGTATTTTGCTCGGTTACCAAAGAGATGAATTTAACCAACATACCCGGGCCAAATTCATTTTTAGAAAAGGTGTTGTTGAGAACCGCACGTTCGATACCCGCACGCTCTTTGCCTTGTAGAAAGTTATAGTAGGCGATGGTTTCTGTCGTGATGGTGGCATCAGTACTTAGCTCAGCAATTAATGCAGATACACTCAATAACTTAGCATTAAGTTTGGTGTAGTAACCTAATGCTTCAGAAAGCGGAATTGATTGAGAATCCACTCTATTGCGAATCGAAGTAATTTGGTTGAGACTTTGGCTGATTTCAGTATTCAGACGCGCGATCTGCGATAAGCCGATTTCTTCAGACTGCCAGTACTCGGTTCTTTGATTGCGTTTGCTGTCTGCGTTAATTCTTTGTGCTTTTAGCTCACTGCCAAACTTGTTTCCCTGTGACCCGATAAAACCAGCCGTCATACCACGCTCTTTCTGTAACTCGTGCACCAACTCACTGTACACAACCGACAAACGCGTAAGTTGGTTTAATGACGACATTTCACTGGTGGTTTCTACGCCTTTTGAAATGGCAGAAACACTAAGCCATAAAAACCCTAAGATCGGTAAGATAAGCAAAGCGATGATTTTTTGCTTAAATGACATATCGGTTAAATTCATTATTATTTCCCTAACAACTAACAAATCTTCTCAGTCATCGAATTTGGCTTCCTTCTAACGGGTGCGCCTTAATTGTGACTCTATAATTATTCAAGCTGACCTATGTAAACCATGACCTAACTACACAGTTCAGCGCAGAGGACGTTAACATTTAACCTTATAAAACTCATTGGTTTATGAATAAAACTGTTAACTATCTGACTTAACCAGACGAAAAATACGTGTAACAACATTTCTCTGACGCAGTGACTAAAAATTGACACACACTGCATAATCATAAAGTGGTAGACCAGCACTCACTGTGTAACCCTTACCAAGCTGTTCACTCACGAGCATCTATATATTCAGTCTCAAATATGTATACTGCCGAGCTTATTAAGTAGAAGCTCGCAGTAAATATGCGACAACAGCTGAGAGGTATTTTTATGGATTGCCCCGCTTGCGAAGAACACATTGGATGGGAATGGGTAGAAGAGGAAGCAATCGAACCCAATGAAGAATTCGATTGCCCAGAGTGCAAAGAAACGCTGATGTACACCATCGATGAAGGTACCTATTACGGCGCACAACATAAAACCGTCGAAGTTGTTGATGATTAGAGTTTTTTATTACCGATTAATGCTATCGATCTTTGCGAGATTGCCAGAGTAACCAGACACTCCTTTACTAGAACGAGTGTTCATCTTAAAATATTGAACATATGTTCAGATTAATGAAGTAGATGTTATGGCCAAGACAGCGAAGTTCGATAGACAAGACGTAGTAGATAAAGCGACTAACCTGTATTGGGAAAAGGGCTTTCACGCAACTTCTATGCGCAATCTACAGGACGTGATTGATATGCGTCCCGGCAGTATTTATGCGGCTTTTGGCAGCAAAGAAGGCTTGTTTAAAGAGACATTGGCTCGCTATACCGAACTCGGCATTCACAATTTGAACCGCTTTCGCAGCGAAACCGACTCTCCAATCAAAGCACTAGAAAACTTCGTAAAACGTGCCGTTGTCGAATCGAAAAAAAGCGCGCCTAACGGCATGTGTATGCTGGCTAAAACAGTAGCTGAACTGACGGATGAGCACGCTGAATTATTAGAAGAAGCCAAGAAATCACTCAAAATAATGGAAGGCGAGTTCGCCAAACTGATTGCCGAAGCGCAAGAACTTGGTGAGATCAGCAAAGAACGCAAACCGACTCAACTTGCTCGCCACGTTCAGGTTCAAATTGCAGGGCTACGCACTTATGCAAAAACCTGCGATGACACAGAACTACTCAACTCAATGGTTGAAGACATCTTCAAGTACCACCCTTTTTAGCAACTGAGCGTATATAGGCTCAGATCTACAAAAAGACGCCCAAGTATTACTACTAATACTTGGGCGTCTTTTTATTTATTGCTTTTCGGCCAATCTTAAAGCCGATGGCTTTTATACTTTCCTCATAATCAACGCCTGCGCATTAAGCATCGCTTCCTTAGTACTGACATCTAAGGTTTTCACGTTCGCAAAGCGTTCGATCTCTTTAATTGCCACATCATGAGCAAAAATCACCAACCTCGCCCGCTCAATGTCTTTCTGTGTAATGCGATTGCCGATTCCGTTGGCCCCCTGCGTTTCGACTTTAATCCGAACCCCAAGATGATGAGCCGCCTTTTCCAAAGACTTAGCCGCAAGAAACGTATGAGCGACACCAGATGGACAAGAAGTGATCGCCAATACATCCGCTTGTCCTTCTTCCGTTATCGAGCCACCCGTAAACTGATTAGAACTTGCTTCACCTTCGACCACGTTCTTTTTCAGTAGTATCACGATCAGAGCCGTCGTCAGTGCTCCTGCTAATGTCCCGACGATATAGCCAATTTTGCCGTCAACCACCGGCAACACTATCCAGCCGCCCCATGGTGCATGGTTGATGACATGGAACATAAAGCCAACCACATTACCAACAATGCCACCAGCAACAACAGCGGGCAGAACACGTGCGGGATCAGCTGCTGCAAATGGAATCGCGCCTTCACTGATGCCGATCATTCCCATGATACCGGCGGCTTTACCCGCTTCACGCTCGTCTCTTTTAAATTTCTTAGGTGATATGAAAGTGGCAAGAGCCATACCTAGAGGTGGCGTACAAATGGCAATACCGACGCCGCCCATTAGCCAAGGTTGAGTATTCACCTGAGTTTGGGCAAACAGCGTTGCTACTTTATTAATTGGACCGCCCATATCAAAGGCCGTCATCGCACCTAAAATACTGCCCAACACCACTTTTCCTGAGCCTGCCATGCCAGTCAGCATTTGGTTCATCTCAAGCATCACATACGCGATAGGAGAGCCAATCACCCACATCACCGCGCCACAGGTAATGAAGGTGCCAACTAAGGGATAGATGAAGATAGAACTCAGCGAGATCATACTGTCAGGGAGTTTGATCTTCTTAAGTAGATTCACCACAAAGCCAGCGAAGAATCCGACCACAATTGCACCAAGGAATCCAGTACTGTACTGATTCACTGCGAGCCAAGAACCAATCATGCCCGGAGCTAAGCCCGGTTTGTCGGCCATCGAGTACGCAATGTAACCGCCCAGCACCGCAGTAAACAACGTTAAGCCTGCAATGCCCATCTGTGCGATATCAGCTAACACACCGCTCTCAGGCACAGCGCCATGACCAGACATCATTACCGACAAAGACAAAAGTACCCCACCCGCTACCACGAATGGGATCATGTGCGAAGTACCGTACAACAAGTGTTCTTTAAGACGATTAAGAGATTGTGCCCAAGGGCTTAATGGTTCGCTGTAAACTTCATGATGACTAGAAGCGTAGCTATCGAAAGATTCAGAATTCACTTCGAGAAACAGCTCTTGAGCTTCCTCGACCGACTCTACCGCCTTTAATTTTGTAACAAAACCATCTTCGATCAATCGAGTTGAGATCTGAGCCAGAACCTCAATATGATGATCATCGCTATTGTCTGGCGACGCGAGCATAAAAAACACATCCGACAGTTCGCCGCCGTCTGCGCCATAATCGATACCCGTTCGGCTAATACCTACCGCCACAGCAGGTTTAGCTACAGCAGTGCTTTTCGCGTGTGGAATCGCAATACCATCATCAAAGCCCGTATTGCCGATGGCCTCACGCTTCCAGATATCATCAAGGAATTCACTTTTATTGGAGAGCTTGCCCGCACGGTCAAGCAGTTCGACAAGCTCTTCAAATACCGCCTGTTTTGAGTCTGCCTTTAAATCCAGACAGATAATCTCCGGCTCTATAATGTCAGTGATGTCCATGTGCTGCCTCGTCCGAGTACCAATTTAAGTAAATGAGATAAAGAGGTTAATAATATAAAAAGACTAACGAGGCAAGGCCGCTCGATATATAGGAGGAAAGGTGCATTAACTGGATAATTGTAACCAAGAAGCAAGAGTGTGACGTTCACCTTTGAATTAAAAACGGGAATCCATAAACTTCCTAGATTCAGATAGTCCCATCGATCCAAGTAAACTGTCGATCTAAGCACACCGAGAATAATAATGAGAATTGTAGCGGTAACTGCGTGCCCTACAGGCATTGCGCACACCTATATGGCAGCTGATGCGCTAAATAAAACGGCCCCAAAATTCAATGTTTCAATCAAGGTTGAGACTCAAGGCGCTATGGGGATTGAAAACTTACTGACAGGCCAGGATATTACCCTCGCAGACAAAGTGTTGATCGTCTCTGATATCGACATCGAACAACCAAGCCGATTTGACCCCGCGAAAACCGTCTTCATTCCCATGGAAGAGGTGTTATTGAGTGTCGATAAAGTCTTTATCAAGCATTGTCGAACTTAAACCTTTCATGAATGAATATCAGATCACCTTCTTCGTTGACGATCCTGCCGCGAACTCACACGTCGCGCAGCCGTTGACTCGTTTAGCGAAGAAGTTCAAAAGCAACATCCGCATTATCAACATCACTCAAAATCGAACCGCTGATCTCTCCAAATCTGTCGCGATGTTACAAGTGGGTTTACTTCGTGGCGATTTATGCCAGATCACCGCAGTAGGTATTGATGCTGAACTCGCATGTTTTGTAATAAAAGACGTGATTGCTGAGCATTACGACATGGTTGGCTCACAAGTGAATCATGAGTTCTCTAACGATTTAATCCAGCGTATGCCTCAGATATGCCCGCCTTGTGACATCAAGTGGCACCACGCTAAGGCGCAAACTCAACTGACAAAATTTGAGTGCTTGAAAGGGCTCGCTCACCTCGTTTATCCAGAAGATCCAGATGAGCTGATTTTGGCTTTCATTAAGCGAGAAGAACGCTCTTCAACCTGCGTGTCACCAGGGATCGCGCTGCCCCATGTGATGTTTGAATCTACTCAAGATCTCTCGATCGCGGTCATCGTCAGTGACAACCCGATTGACTGGGCATCTCAAATTGGCCAAGTACACGTAGCTATCGCTTTAGTACTGCCAACCAAGCCGCAACATGAACACATTGTGGCGGCTACCAACCTAACTAGAAACCTACTTCACGATCAGGTCAACGAGCGTTTGCAAAAGACTCGAAGCAGTGTCGATTTACAAGCCTTGTTGATGTATATCTCATCTCGCCTACTTTAAGGCTACTCACTCCAAAATACGGCTCAACAAAAAAATACGCTCCGACTTAAAAAGACGGCTTAACTAAATAGAGCCTCGATATTCAGTCGGCGTTCTACCGGTGCGATTCTTAAATACTCGACAGAAGTAGTTCACATCCTTAAAGCCGCAACGTAATGCCACTTCATTGAGCTTGAAATTGTACTTCTTGAGCATGAATTTGGCGCGGTCAACACGGACTCGGGTGATGTATTCTGCCAGCGTCATGTGACCTTGTTGACGGAACATTCGCGACAAGTGATTGGATGAAATACTAAAGCGTGAGGCAATGCTGTCTCGGGTGATCTGGCGGTGGAAGTTTTCTTGAATGTAGATACAAATCCCCTGATACACATCCTGTACTCGGCTATGAGATTTTTCTACGGGCGCTTCCAGCATGGTTTTACTGTATTGCAGTAGAGCTTGCAGCAATAACTCATCCATCGGCTGCTTGTTACTCTCTCTCGCTAGTGAGCTGAGAGCCTCCAAAATGTTATCAATTGCAAACCCAGAGCGAGTCTGAATACTGTGTTTTTGGATATCGTAAAAGCTCTCCTCGCCTTTGCGCTTACTCACCAAACTTAAACCAAGCTGACGACGACCAAACAACATGCTCAACACCGAGCAGTCAGTATCCCAGTTTGGCTTGTTCCAACAGTTGGGTGGGATGAAAATCGCGTCTCCGGCTTTGGCGATAACGTTGGTTATTTTGCGATCATGACTCTCCATTTCATTAATATACTCTCCGTCTAGCACTAACTCTAAGCGCGGAAAGTTCACCTGATAACTGCACGCTGAAGGCGTGTGAAAATCTCCAGCAAACCAGATGTTATGAAACGGTTCTCGCTCGTTTAATACCGACGAGATTAAGTCATGAAATATCATTATTCGAACTCTTATAAGCAGCAATAAGGCTACCGGAATAGATATACCTGTAACTGAAACATAGCGCTATTGAGCAAAATCACAATTTGAGATCTAGGTTACAAAAATCTAGTCACGGAAATAAATTTCCAGTAACAAAACTGACCTAGCACGTTCCTGCCCTGATAAACAAATACGCTGCATCCCTTATAAATAAAAGCCTCAACACATCTTAAACTCTGTCAACACCGCCCTTAAAACAGCCACTCGACCGATCAAAATCACACTCCACTTATAACGCAACAATCATCCAGTAAATGCGTTTTTTCTTCACTACAGAAGGCAAGCCGTAGATTCCAGAATACCTCTAACAAAATAAAAACAGAGAAGGGTTCATTATGATCACGACATTGATCAATCAAGATTTGATTAAGCTTTCGCTTAGCGCTAATTCAAAAGAAGACGTATTTAAAGAGCTGATAGACGTGCTGTACGCACAAGGCCGAATCTCAGACAAAGTACAGTTTCTTGCCGACATTAAGGCGCGTGAAGAACAAGGTAATACAGGGTTTGAAGAAGGCATTGCCCTGCCACATGCGAAAAGCAGCGCGGTGATCAAACCCGCGGTTGTTATCGGCGTCCACAAGCAGGGTATCGAGTACGGCGCCGATGACGGTCAGCCATCAAAACTGTTCTTCATGATTGCTTCTCCTGATGGCGGCGATAATCACCATATTGAAGTATTGGCAGAGCTTTCTTCAAAACTGATTGAAGAAGGCTTTATCGAAAGCTTCATGAATGCTCAATCTGAACAAGAAGCATTAGAACTACTGCTTAGCAAACCTGAGCCTTCAGAAGCGGAAACCAACGAAACTGCAACCAACTTAGAAAAACAAGGCTTCATCATTGGTGTGACAGGCTGCCCAGCTGGCGTTGCACACACTTATTTGGCCGCTGAAGCACTAGAGAAAGGCGCGGCGGCTCTTGGCTATGACATCAAGGTCGAAACCAATGGTTCTATTGGTGTTAAAAACAGCCCGACTCAAGAAGAGATCGAACGTGCAGACGCGATTGTCGTGGCTTGTGACAAGCAAGTAGACATGGCTCGCTTTGCCGGAAAACGCGTCATCAGCACCAACGTAAAAGCACCAATCAAAGACGCGCAAGGCTTGATTAAGCAAGCTCTCAATGCACCTAGTTACCAAGCTGAACAAACGCCGACCAACCAATCTGTTGTAGAAAAAGCCTCACAAGCGCGTTCAGACCTTTATCGTTACTTGATGAATGGCGTATCTCACATGATCCCATTCGTGGTGACGGGCGGCCTTTTGATTGCGCTTGCACTAGCCATTGGCGGTGAGCCAAGCGAATCTGGCATGGCGATTCCTGCTGGCAGCATGTGGAACCAAATCCTAGAAGTGGGCGTGGTTGCCTTCACATTGATGATCCCAATCTTGGCTGGCTACATTGCTTACGCGATTGCTGACCGCCCTGCTCTAACCCCTGGTCTTATCGGTGGTTGGATTGCTAACAACGGCTCTTTCTACGGCGCTGACGCAGGTACAGGCTTCATTGGCGCAATCATCGCGGGTTTATTAGTGGGTTACTTCGTTAAATGGATTACTTCGTTTAACTACCACAAATTCGTTCAACCACTTGTGCCTATCATGATCGCTCCGATCACTGGCTCTTTGTTCATCGCAGGTCTGTTCATTTTTGTTATCGGTGCACCTATCGCTGGGCTGATGGATGCTCTTACTGCACTACTAACGAGCATGAGCACAGGCAACGTGGTTCTGCTTGGCATCGTCCTTGGTGGCATGGCCGGTTTCGATATGGGCGGTCCATTCAACAAGGTGGCATTCCTTTTCTCGGTCGGCATGATTGCCAGCGGTCAAACTCAATTCATGGGCGCGATGGCGTGTGCAATTCCTGTGGCTCCACTGGGTATGGCCATCGCAACCAGACTTGGCCGCAAGTTCGACCTATTCGAATCTTCTGAAATCGAAGCAGGTAAGGCAGCAGGCGCAATGGGCTTGGTGGGTATCTCTGAAGGTGCGATTCCTTTCGCGGCTCAAGATCCGATGTCGGTTATCCCAGCCAACGTGCTTGGATCAATGACAGCAGCGGTTATGGCGTTCTCATTTGGTATCACCAACAGCGTTGCTCACGGTGGCCCTGTTGTGGCTCTGTTAGGTGCTATGAACTACCCACTGCTGGCACTTCTGTGTATGGCATCAGGTGCGGGCGTAACAGCGGTTACTTGTATCGCGCTTAAAAATCTACGTAAAGCCAAGCTAACGACAGCAGCGGCTTAAGCCATTTCAACTCCAATGGCTTGAGCCCCTCTACTCTCCTTTTTTAGTCGCTAATACTTTGGTTGCTAGTTTTTTACTAATGAGTAAATCGAGTAGAGCTCAAGCCATGTTTCCCTTCATGGTGATTTCGATGTCTGATTTTTCTTTAGCGAACGATTCGTTCGTACAACGCTTTTTCTACCCTATGACCAACGTGATTCAAAACTACGCATGGGGTAGTCCTTCTTCGTTTAGCCAACTGTTTGGTATTGATAACCAGTCTGGTGAGCCGCAAGCGGAGATCTGGATGGGTGCTCACCCGAATGGTTGCTCAATGGTCACTGATAACGGGCAGCAGACCACATTGTCGAACCTGATTTCGAAGAACCTAAGCCTGTTTCTAAGCGAAAAAGTAGCAAGTCGTTTTGGTGAGCTGCCATATCTATTCAAGGTGTTAGCAGCGGAGAAAGCGCTATCGGTGCAAGTTCACCCGAACAAGCAACAAGCGGAATCTGGCTACGCTCTTGAAGAGCAGCAAGGCATTCCGATGACAGCGGGTAACCGCAACTACAAGGATCCCAACCACAAGCCAGAGCTGGTATATGCATTAACCGACTACACCGCGATGAATGGCTTTAGGTCGATCAACGAGATTCTTGAGCACTTCCATTACCTCGATATTCCTGAGCTGCATTCGATGGTCAATGACCTAGCGGGCGACCAAACTCCCAATGGATTAGCGAGCTTCTTCGCGAGCTTATTGTCTTTACAAGGCGAACAAAAAGGCATGGCGCTGACTATGTTACTGATGAAGGCCAAGCTTTCAGATACACCTGTGTTTCAGTTGATTTCAGAACTGGAAGAGCAATACCCGGGCGATGTCGGGTTGTTTGCTCCACTGCTATTGAACGTGATCACTCTAAAGCCGGGGCAAGCCATGTATCTGGATGCAGAAACGCCCCACGCCTACATCAAAGGAACTGGATTAGAGATAATGGCGAACTCTGACAACGTACTCCGCGCAGGATTGACGCCTAAATACATGGACGTGAATGAACTGGTTTCTTGTACGAGATTTAATGAAAAGCCTGCGGATAGATTACTGCTAAGCCCAATAGAGCAAGGTGATGTGATGGAATATCAAATTCCAGTCGAGGATTTTAAGTTCTCTATCGTGCAGAATTCTCACCAGAGAAAAATCACTACCGAAGGTGCCGAGATCCTACTACCTCTCGACGAATCTATGGTGCTTACTCACCAATGTGGCGAAACCTGCGTGATAGAGAAAGGCCAGTCGGTGTTTATTCCTGCTTATGCTGAGAGTTACAAACTGGACTGCGTTGGACGTGTAGCGCGCGCTTACAGCTAGCTCCATCACCACTAATCACACACTATCTATGCCCTGCTGTTGCGGGGCATTTTTGTTTCTGATGAGACCAGTCTACGTGTCAAAAACATAAACAAATACGTTATCAAATATGACCCATCTCACACTGTATTAATGATGCAAATCACACTTAATTTTGCTGGATACAAATGTACAGTGAAGGGCTTTTATTTGCTATTTCGCGAATCGGGTTAATCCATTAATTTTAATTCAAGAACTTCAATAGTGAATGAGTTAATAAATGATCACACAGCTAACCAACGTCAACTTAATTAATAACAACCTTCAAGCGAATAATAAAAAAGAACTGTTTGAAGAATTGGCAGGCATGTTATTTGAAAACAACCGAATCAGTAATAAAGAAGCCTTCTTGGCAGACATCGAAATTCGTGAATCTCAAAGCATCACTTCTATGGACGGCATCGCTTACCCACACTCAAAAAGCAAGGCTGTCACTGAGCCGGCAATCGCTGTCGGTGTTAAGCGCAAAGGCATTGAGTATGGCGATGAAGACGGCATTAACCCAACCGTGTTTTTTATGATTGCCTCACCCGACAACGGTGCTGATCATCATATTTATGTACTACAAGAACTGTTTGGAAAATTCAGCGATGAATTTATTCAAGATATACATAACGCAAAAGACGAACAACAAATCCTTAATATTTTAATTAATTCATAAGGCGTAGAAAATCATGAGCACCCTAACAACTCAAGCTACGAATACCAGTAGTAACTCTAATAACAAAAACAGTAGTAGCGACTTTAAAAAAATCCTTAGCACCATGAAAGGCCACCTGCTTTTCGGAACCTCACACATGCTGCCTTTCATCGTAGCCGGTGGTGTTCTATTGGCTTTAGCGGTAATGGCATCAGGCAAAGGTGCTGTACCTGCAGACGGCCTGCTAGCAGACATCTCTAATATCGGTATCAAAGGCCTTGTTCTTTTCCCAATCATTCTTGGCGGCTTTATTGGTTACTCAATTGCAGATAAACCGGCACTGGCACCTGCGATGATCTCTTCTGGCATCATGGCTGACATGGGCGGCGGCTTCCTTGGTTGTATCGTGGCTGGCTTTATCGCCGGTGGCGTGGTGTTCCAGCTTAAGAAAATCCCACTTTCTACCAACATGACCGCGCTAGGTGCTTACTTCATCTATCCGCTTCTAGGCACGTTAATCTCTGCCGGCATCGTACTGTGGGGCATTGGTGAGCCAATCAAACTGTTCATGTCTTCAATGAACGAGTTCCTAGCTTCAATGGCTGGCGCGTCTAAGATGGTTCTGGGCACAATCCTTGGCGGTATGACCGCGTTTGATATGGGCGGCCCTATCAACAAAGTAGCAACGCTATTTGCTCAAACTCAAGTAGACACGCAACCTTGGCTAATGGGCGGCGTAGGCATCGCGATTTGTACACCACCTCTAGGCATGGCACTGGCGACTTTCCTATTCAAAAACAAGTTCTCTAAACAAGAGCAAGAAGCAGGCAAAGCAGCAGCAATCATGGGTTCTATCGGTATCTCGGAAGGTGCTATCCCATTCGCAGCAAACGACCCAATGCGTGTACTTCCTTCAATCGTTGCCGGTGGTATCGTGGGCTGTGTATTCGGCTTCATGACAGACGTTCTACTGCACGCACCGTGGGGCGGCCTAATCACTGCGCCAGTATCAAGCAACATTCCAATGTACGTCGTCGGTATTGCGCTAGGTTCACTAACAACAGCGGTTATCGTTGGTTTTTGGAAACCTGTAGCGGTTGAAACCGAAGAAGACATGGTTGAAGCGCCAGTACAAGCTCAAACAGCGCCTGTAGCAGGCGAAGGCGAGTACGACATCGTAGCCGTAACATGTTGCCCTTCTGGTGTTGCACACACCTTCATGGCAGCGAAAGCACTGGAAAAAGCAGGCTTAGCAGCAGGCCTTAAGATTAAGGTAGAAACTCAAGGTCAAAACGGTATTCAGAACCGCATCACCGACCTAGATGTAGCGAACGCGAAGCTAGTTATCTTGGCTCACGATATTCAAGTGAAAGACGCTCACCGCTTTGCTAACGCGAACGTGATTGAGTGTTCAACGAAAGAAGCGATGAAGAAAGCCGCGGACATGGTGGCTATTTAAAACCTGAAACAAGTTAGAAGATAAAATTACTACCCCCTAGTAACTAAAATCCCCATTCGCCTTGTCAGCGAATGGGGATTTTATATTTATATAATGTTCAAAGCTTTTTACTGCTTGATATAAAGATCCTTAGAATAGATTCGGCCTTCAACGTTATTCTTCGCAAAGCCACCGACACTTGGTCGCACTAGGCGAGCTTGCATGTAGTAGTAGATTGGCGCGATCGGCATGTCTTCAGCCAGTAACTGCTCCGCTTGGTCATAGAAACCTTGGCGTTCTTGCTCATTAGTTGCAGCCAATGCGCTATCCATTGCTGAGTCGTACTTTTCGTTGTTGTAACGAGCAAAGTTGCCTGAAGATTCAGAACGCAGAAGGCTTAAGAAGGTCGACGCTTCATTGTAATCACCACACCAAGATGCTCGCATCACATCAAAATCACCTTGGCGACGTGATACTAAGTAAGACTTCCACTCTTGGTTTTCCAACTCAACTTGCGCGCCTAGGTTACTTTTCAGCATGGATGCAATCGCCACCGCAATCGACTTATTCGATTCACTGGTGTTGTAAAGCAATTTAAAATCTAACGGGTTAGAAGCATCGTATCCGGCTTCTTTCAGCAACTCTTTCGCCTTTTGGTCACGGTCCCTTTGAATCCATGTACTGTACTCAGGTTGAGTGGCATCAAAACCTGCCGTGTATTCATGAGCAAAGGTATAAGCCGGTAAGTTACCTACTTGAGTCACGCCATTAGTAATCACATTACGCATCATGGAATAAGACACCGCTTTACGCACTCGCGCATCATCAAACGGAGGGCGCGTGGTATTGAACGCGTAATAGTATGTACACAATAAAGGTACCGCTGTATACGCGTCTTGATATTTCATTTTTAGCTGCTGCGCCATGTGTGTCGGCACATCAGACGTAATATCGACCTCGCCCACCGCATAGCGATTAATCGACGCATTCTGGTTCTCAAACGGAATGTAAGTCACTTGGGTTAAGTGCGTATCTGAACTGTCCCAATAATTAGGGTTCTTCTCCAGTTCAATGCGCTCGTTAACCACCCACTCGCCTAAAACAAACGCACCATTGCCAACAAACTGCTTAGGATCGCTCCACGGCTTATCGCTGTTTTCTAGCGTTGCCTTGTGAACGGGCATCATTGAAGTATGGCCTGTCATCGCCACAAAGTATGGCACTTGGCTATCGAGTTCGAATTTCACCGTATGCTTATCAACAGCCGAGATACCGAGCTCTTCAACGGGCTTCTTACCTTCAGCTACATCAGCGATGTTGTTGATTTGAGTAAGCTTGAGATACCACACATTTGGCGAAGCGAGTTTCGGGTCAACCGCGCGTCTTATCGCATACACGAAATCATCGGCTGTCACCGGATCGCCATTCGACCATTGCGCATCTTTACGCAAGTGGAATACAAACGTCTGGTTGTCTTCGGTTTCCCAAGATTCCGCGACACCTGGAGTGATGTTGCCATCGCGATCTTGGATCACTAAACCTTCAAACAGGTCACGTAGAATGTGCATTTCAGGCAAGCCTTCTGCCTTTGCCGGATCGAGTGTCGCAGCTTCTGCATCATTGGCTCGCACCAAATGTTGGTCTTTTGCCAGTGAAACACCAGCAGGTAAGGTTTCAGCAACGGCAGTCACTGAGATAAAAGGGGTCAATAAAGATGAAATGAGTAAAGCCGTTGAATGTTTCTTAAAATCCATGTTTTTTTGCTCTCCTAGCCTATCTTTGAAGCAAAGTAATAAAATTAACAATGCGACGGTTGACGAGTTTTGACGCTATGGTTTATTTAATAGAAGTCATCTAAATAGTAGTGACTATTTGATAGTACTTGATCAATCAGGAGATTAAGGTGAGTTTAATTCCAAGAACGGAAAGAGCTGCGTTTTCGATAAAGCCGCTGTCATATGGAAAATCGGTGTTGGGTGCGCCTTTGCTCTATTTCCCCGCACAAGTAGAAAGCGAATCTCGCGGGCTGATTTTAGCGGGCACACACGGCGATGAAACCGCTTCTATCGCGGGTTTATCTTGCGCCCTGAGAAGCTTGCCTGCCGCCAACTTACGACACGATATGATCTTATCGATGAACCCAGACGGCAATCAACTAGGCACTCGCGCTAACGCCAATCAAGTCGATTTAAACCGCGCCTTTCCAACTCAAAACTGGACAGAAAATGGCACCGTCTATCGCTGGAGTTCTCACACCCCTGTCAGAGATGTAAAAGTGAAAACGGGACAAGCCAACCAACTTGAACCTGAAGTGCAGTCGCTCATCAACCTCATCGAACAGCGTAAGCCTAAATTCGTCATATCTTTCCACGAACCACTCGCCATGGTCGACGACCCAACTCAATCAGAACTCGCCACTTGGCTAGGCAAACAGTTCAACCTACCGCTCGTTGAAGACGTCGACTACGAAACCCCAGGCTCATTCGGCACTTGGTGCCAAGAAAAAAACCAACCGTGTATTACCGTAGAACTACCGCCCGTTTCAGCGGATTTGACTATCGAACAGTATTTGGAGGCGTTTGTGGCAGTGTTGGGGTGTGAGGGGATTGGTTAGACAAAAACGTTTTAGGTGTGTTGCTCTAAACCGTTTCGATCAGGTTAGAAAAAGTATGTTGAATACCTTGAGCGTCTGTATGGCTGTTTATTGCTAAAGATTTACTTTTTGCCTACAAATTTTTATTCAGCCATTTCATCGTATGATCTCGCATGTCGTTGGAAAAGTAATGCGATTCATCAGCTAAATTGAACTCAATTTCAGTATTGTTTTTATCGTATTTACTCTTCACTTTTTCATAAAAATCCTTCGCGAAATTGGCAGGAACCCAATCATCTTTATCACCATTTATGATCAACATAGGGCGACTTTCATTTTCTATAAGGTACAAACATGGATCAATCTCTGCCATATATCTAATAGCTAACTTCTCGTCATCACTAAGAATCTTATTAATTGAATCGGCTTCTAAAGCGAACTTCTCCAAGCCGACAAAGTCAGGAGAGCCGATAATTGATACCGCAACTTTAATTCGTTTATTTTGGGTCAAAGAATAAAATGTGGACATTGCCCCCATAGAGATACCCACAACCGCAATCCTCGATGGATCAATTCTCATATCTTCCTGATAATGCTCAATGAGTGTATTTATATCGTCTGAATTCTGCTTGATAACCCCCGTCATTCTTTTGATAAATCTCGAATGGCTGCTAGCGTTTTGAGCATTACCATCATCTCTTTCGCCGTGTTTATCTGCATCAAAGCAGATAACAGAATAACCCTGAAGAGCTAAATTTAAAGCTAGATTAGAGCCTTCATATTTATCATTGCTCCAACCGTGGCAGATGATGACTAAAGGATTATTTACCGACTCTTTTTTACAATAGAGCAGATATGTAATCTCACAGACCTTACTTTTTTCTACTACAACACCTTCCATGAACACTCCATATTTTTCAATATATTAGTTTACGAGTACCATAAACAGTCAGACTTCAGAAAACACTAACGCTGATTAGACGAAAAATTATCGTCTTTTATCTTTCCATAGTGCAACTTAATGCGCATAAATTCAATTAACAACCAACAGCTTAAGTCACATGATGAGAATTTTGGTTTGCCAAGTGTCACCTATTGACAGAGATTCTGATTTACCAGTTAGCTCGGATAAGTCTTAGTAGTGCAAACTCAGATTAACAGCATATGAATGAGTAAAAGGTCTATCAAATAATGGGGCACTTTTGAGCTAGAAAGTGCCACGGGTAAAAATTCGACCTATGAAGGTTCT